>CAIZKT010001029.1:0-17890 GCA_903933565.1 uncultured Victivallales bacterium
CGTCGGCAAGTCTCATTCCGGTATGTCCGGCCACAGCCGGAGGCACTGCTGAACCCTGATCCCTCGGACCGCCCGCGCTGGACATCGGCGTAACCTCCACCTACGTTGACCCGGATGCTTCCTACACCCGGCAGCGACGGAGGATTCTATGGCGATGAAGAGGACACTGCAAGGCTATCTGGGGATGGGCGTTCTGCTGGCGGGAACCGTTCTGGTTTCGGCGGCGGAGCGCACCCGCTATGATCGCGCCTTCTACGAACCCTCGGAGGAGGTCGTGACGCCGCACCAGGTGTGGCAGAAGCCGATGCACGGGGGCAAGCTGCGGGTGCTTTTCATCACGCACCGCAATGCCATGCGCGAAGTGATCGAGCTGGCCCAGCGTTTCGACCTCGACTACCGCGTCTTCGCCTGCGAGTCGCCAGCCAAGTTCGGCGAGACCGGGCTGGGCGTGGATGCGTCGTGGCGGCTGGTGCGGGGCAACTCGGCCGAAGAGCTGGGCGAACGGCTCCGGCGCGACCTCGAGCCCGAGGTCGAGGTCATCGTCATGGGCAATGTGAAGTGGGACGAGCTGCCACTGGACTGCCGCTACGAGATCCTGAAGAAAGTGAAGGCCGGCACGGGCCTGGTTGGACACCTGCCCGCCGGCCGCGACGAGTACCTCAACCGCCTGCTGGGCGACCGCGAGTTCCACTGGACCTTTGGCTTGTGGTCCGGCGGCACGAAGGACGTCTCGGACTACTTCGGGCTGGGCGTGTTTGAGGGCAGCGCCGACGCCGAGACCGCGCACACCGGCAAGATGTCCCTGCGCATCGTGGGCAAGGAGGTCAAGCAGGGTAGCCGAGAGGCGCCGCGGGGAGGCTACTCGCCGGGGATGATCAAGCTGGAACCAGAGACCGAGTACGTGTTCTCCATGTGGACCCGGACCGCGGGGTTGAAGGCGGGCGCCACCACGGTCAGCCTGCATCCGCAGTCGCTGGGGGTGCCCGTGCCGGCCAGCGAGGACTGGGTGCTGACCGAGGCGCGCTTCAAGACCGGTAAGGGGGAGCAGTCCACCGGCGTCTACCTGCTGAACTACCAGGTGGGCACGGTGTGGTACGACGACGTAGCGCTGGTGAAGGTCGGCGACACGCACAACCTCCTGCCGAATCCCAGCTTTGAGAGCCCTGGCCCGGCGCCCCTCAGCGTCGTCGCGGCGGTGCCTTTCGCCGGCCTGCCGGCGTTTGCGGCCCAGGCGGATGAGGCGAGCTTCGCGGGCGGCGCCATGGAGACGGCCACCTTCGGCAAGGGCCGGCTGGGTTTCCTGCGCGGCAATGTCCCGACACACCAGATGATGACGCCGGGACCCGCCGGCAAGGTGCAGGACTGTCGGCTGGACTACGATTACTACCTGGCCCTGGCCGGCAAGCTCCTGCGCTGGGGCGCCGGACGGACGCCAGCGGTGACCGTCAACTCGCCGCCGACGGCCCGTATGACCCTGGCCCGCGCCGAGCTGGCCACCGCGCCGCTGGCCTTTCGCCTGAGTGCGGCCGCGGCCCTCGACGGGCTCCGGCTCGAGTTCTGCCTGCGCGACCGCCGCAACCGCGTCTGGCATACGGCCCAGCGCGACCTGGGGCTGCCCGCGGGGGACACGACGGAAAGCTTCGCCCTGCCCCCCCTGCCCCAGGGTTCGTACTTCGCTGACCTGTGGGTGAAGCAGGGCGACGCCACGGTGGACTTCGGCTCGCAGGCTCTCGAGGTCACGCACCCGGTGCATCTGGGTCCGGCGAGCTTGGCCCAGGAGAGCTTCGCCCAGCGCGAGCCGCTGACGGGAACCGTGGCCATCGAGGGCTTCACCCCGGGCCTGGCGCTGCGCCTACGGGCCGTGGATGGCTACGGCCGTCGGCTGGCGGAACAGATGCTGCCCGCGGACGCGGCACAGGTCGCCTTCAGCCTGCCGATGCCCACCGCGTTGACCCTGATGCGGCGCCTGGAGATCGAGCTGGTGCAGGGCGCTGACATCTTGGATGCGCGGGGCCTGGACACCTGCGTCAACAATCTCTACCCTGACCGGCAGGATGCGCTGTTTGTGATGTGGGAGAGTTACGCCAACGATTTCATCGGGCCGCTGGTGGCGGAGTCGTTTACCGCCAACGGCATCGAGGCGCAGTATGGCGGCGCCAACGCGCCGGGCTACTGCCCCTATGCCAACCAGTGGTGGCTGCCCTACGCGATCCGCTTCACCGACAGCAAGACGGACTGGTACCAGGAGCGCATCTCGCGCCAAGCCGGCGATCTGGTGCGCGAGCCCTGCCTGACCGACCCCGCCTACCGCAAGACCGTGCGCGATAGCCTGCAGAAAACCGCCCAGGCCGCACGCCATAGCTCAACCAGCGATTTTACCCTCGGCGACGAGAACCTCTTCGTCTCGGGGACCTTCGACCTCTGCTTCTCCCCAACCTGCAACGCCGACTTCGGGCGCTGGATCAAGGAGCAGTACCCCGAGCTGACAGCGCTGAACGCGGCCTGGGGCACGGCCTATGCCATCTGGGATGAGGTCCGGCCGCAAACGCTCGACGAAGCCCGCAAGGCTGGCAACCTGGCGCCCTGGGTGGCCCACCGCCGCCACATGGACAGCGTCTGGGCGGGCATTCACGCCTTCGGCCGTGAGGTGATCCGCGAAACCGTGCCGGAAGCGCGCGTTGGTTACGAAGGCTCGGATTCGCACGTCAACACCTACCTGGCGGCGGACTACTGGAAACTGGCGCAGGCGATGAACCTCAACAACATCTACTACCGCGACTTTCTATCGTTGGCCTGGCGCGACTTTGCGCCGCCGGGGATGCTGCTGGGCGCGGGCTGGTTTGGCGGTTACCCCGACAACCGCAACGAGGCTTTCATGCGCTGGTTCCCCTGGCGCACCCTGTTCAAGGGCTCGAACAGCTTCTGGGTCTGGTGCGGCTATGGCAACGCGGGCTCAGTGCTGGCCTTTGACCTCTCGCCCTACCCCTTCTTCAAGGCGGCCTGCGCGGAGGTCGCCTCGATCAAGGCCGGCCCGGGCAAGTTACTGATCACGGCAGACCGCGCCCATGACGGCATCGCGGTGCTCTACTCCGCCTCGAGCGTGCATGTCGCGACGGCCACGCCCGGCTTCCCCGACCCGGACGCCACCCTCAACGCAACCGTGCAGCTCCTGCATGATGTCGGGGTCGAGTGCCGCGTGCTCTCCTACGAACAGGTCGCCAAAGGGCATCTCACCAACCGCGAGTTCAAACTCCTGGTTCTGCCTGGCGCTCAGGCGCTGTCGCGGCCGGAGGTGGAGGCGATCAGGGGCTTTGTCGAGGCGGGCGGCGCGCTCCTGGCCGATCTGCGGCCGGGCGTTACCGACGAGAATGGCCGCCCCTACGGCAAGGGCGCCCTCGATGAGGTCTTCGGCGTCGCCCAGACCGCGAGCTTTAAGAGCCTGACCGCGGCCCTGCCCGCAGCGGCCCTCGCCAATCTCACCTGCGACGCCACGCTCACCCTCGCCAACGGCACCGCGGCCGGGCTGGCCGAAGCCGTGCCGCTGCTGGTCTCCAACCGCTTCGGCAAGGGCAAAGCCACCCTGCTGAACTTCGCCCTGGTGCCCTACGTGAATCTGCCCAAGGCCCAAGGCGCGGACTTCGCGGACTGGGCCGCCGGCACGGGCTGGCGTGGCTTCATGCTGCGCCAGGCGACCGAGGCCGGGGTCCGCGTCCCGGTGCGCGTCGAGCCGGAACTGCCGCACCTCGAGGTGTCGCGCTTCCGCCGCGACGACCTGGAGTACGTGGGCCTCATTCAGGGCCTGCCACGAGCCGCCATCGAGTACACCAACCAGGTAGCCACTGCCCCCACCGCCACGCCGGTACGCCTGACATTCGAGCGCGAAGCCTACGTTTACGACGCGCGTAACGGCGGCCTGCTCGGACGTCTGGATAACCTCACCACCGAAATCACTCCGGGACTGGCAAAGCTCTACGCGCTGCTGCCCTACGAAGTCAAAGGGCTGGACCTCACTCCGCCGCGCCGCGTCGAAGCCGGCAAGGAAATCACCCTCGGCCTCACCGTCAAGATCCGCGGCCGGGAGACACCGGGACGCCACGTCGTGCGGGTGGAGCTGACCGATCCCGCCGGGAAGCAGCTCCCCTACTACGCCCAGAATGTGCTGTGCGAGGCCGGCAAAGGAGAGCTGCGCCTGACCTTCGCCCTGAACGACCCGCCGGGCAAATGGCGGGTGACCGCCCGTGACGCGGCTACGGGAGTGACGGAAACCGCCACCCTGCGACTGCTGGAGGGAAAGTAACCATGCAACGCCAGCACCTGATGGTTCTTGGTGCGCTCCTGACGGGTTGCCTTGCCGGGCACGCCGCCGACGTCACCGGCACCCGCTACCCCTGTTTCCAGGCGCCGTCTGAACCCACCATCGACGGCAAGGTCGTCGGAGACCCGGCCTGGCAGGCCATTCCGGCGGTGACCGGCTTCCGCCTGCTGGGCGGCGGCTATACTCACGTCAAGCAGAGCACGGCCAGGATGTGCTGGACGGCCGCGGCGGTGTTCATCGCGGTCGAGTGCGAGGAACCGGATGCGGCCAAGCTCAAACCGACCGCCAAGGACGGGGGCTGGACCTGGAGCGAGGACAGTGTGGAGATCTTCCTGCAGCCGGAGAATGGCGGGCAGGTCTACCAGATCGGGGTCACCGCCGGCGGGGCCATGGGCAGTGGCGAGGGCAGCCCCGAGATCGGCAAGTGCACCGCCGCGGCGACCCTCCAGGCCGCGACCTATACCCTCGAGATCAGGATCCCCTTCACCGTGCTCAGGACCCCGCCGGCACCGGCCGGGACCACCTGGCGCGGCACGTTCTGCCGCAATATCCAGACCGTCACGCCCTCCGGCGGCGACAAGTTCACCTGCTGGTCGCCGTTGCAGTCACGCTTCCTCGAACCCGGCAACTTCGCCGTCATCACCTTCGCCGAGCGGCCCTCAAACCCCGAGGAGGGCAACCGGCTGAGCGCGGAACTGAATCAAGGCTACCGCGCCGAGTTAGCCAGCCTGCTGCAAGGGGCGGCGCGGCGCGCGACGGACTTCCGCGAGGCCCTGCAGGGAGCGGTTTCCCATCCCCGCCTGGGGCGCAAAGCGCAGGAGCTGCTCTCGGCCTGGCAGCGGATCGAGGCGCTAAGCAGCCAAGCCGCCACCGCGCCCCTGCCCGACCTGCGCCAGGCCCTGCTGACGGCTCAGGGACTGCAAGCCGCCTCCTACGAGACCAAGTACACCGCCCTCCTGGAGAAGCTCCTCGCCGAGCCCTAAGCCGGTAAAACCCCGCCGCGCGCGGCGGGGTACTGGCCTGGCCCAGCCTCTCGCGCCCCCCCCCGTCCAGCTCCCCCAGTAAGTCCAGTCCGTCCAGTTCGTCCAGTTTCCCAGCCCGTCCAGTTCGTCCAGGAGCCTCCCATGCCCCGACGCCCCAATGTGGTTTTCGTGCTCACCGACGACCAGGGCTATCCGCCGCTGGGCTGCCACGGACACCCTTTCGTGCGGACTCCGCATCTGGACGCCTTCCACGATGACGGGGTGCGCTTTGAGCAATTCCATTCGGGCACCACCTGTGCGCCGACGCGGGCGGGGCTGCTGACCGGGCATCACTGCAACTCCACCGGGGTCTGGCACACCATCGGCGGGCGCTCGTTGCTGCGCCGGGACGAGTGGTCGCTGGCGGCAGCGCTGCGCCAGAGCGGCTACCGCACCGGCATCTTCGGTAAGTGGCATCTCGGCGACGAGTTCCCCTACCGGCCGCAGGACCGCGGCTTCGAGACGACGGTCTGCCATGGCGGTGGCGGCATCAGCCAGCAGCCGGACTGGTGGGGCAATGATTACTTCGATGACACCTACCAGGCCAACGGCGCACCCCGGCCCTTCGCGGGTTACTGCACCGACGTCTTCTTTGCCGAGGCCAGGCGCTTCATCGAGGCACACCGCGCCGAGCCCTTCTTCTGCTTCATCTCCACCAATGCGCCGCACAGTCCTTTCAACGTCGAGCCCGCCTGCCGCGACCTCTACACCGCGGACACGCCCAGCGAGCCGTACGCCCGCTTCCTCGGCATGATCAGCAACATCGATGCGAACTTCGGACGTCTGCGGAGCCAACTCTGCGACCTCGGCCTCGAGGACGACACCCTCCTGATCTTCATGAGCGACAACGGCCAGACCGGCGTGGATGCAGCGCTGAACGGGACGATGTACAACGCCGGTATGCGCGGGCTGAAGAGCAGCCCCTACGAAGGCGGCCATCGGGTGCCGTTCTTCCTGCGCTGGCCAGGCGGCAACCTGGGCCGCGGCCAGACCCTCGATAAACTGGCCAGCTATGTGGACGTCATGCCGACGCTGCTGGAGCTCTGCGGCGTCCCCGTGCCCGCGGGGCGGAGCTTCCACGGCGACAGCCTGGCGCCATTGCTGCGGGGCGATACGGACCGCCGCTGGGACGAACGCACCTTCGTGACCGACACGCAGCGGGTGGCGCACCCGCTGAAGTGGCGCCTCAGCTGTGTGGCCAAGGGCCCCTGGCGGCTGGTCAACCGCGACGAGTTATATGACCTGCGGACCGATCCCGGCCAGCGCACCGACATCGCGGCGCAACACCCGGAGACCGTCACCACCCTGCGGGCCGCCTACGAAGCGTGGTGGGCTCTCTGTTCGCGCCAGATGCACGACGCCATCCCAATCTCGCTCGGCGCCGAGGAACAGGTCGAGGCGGTCCTGCGTTCGCATGACCTGCGCAACGAGCAGGACCACGCGCTGGTGTGGGACCAAAACCAGGTGCGCCGGGGGGAGGTCTGCCACGGCTACTGGGAGGTCATGATCGAGCGTGACGGAGAGTACGAATTCGAGTTGCGGCGCTGGCCGAAGGAAGCCGGGCACCCCGTGGCCGCCGGCATCCAGGGCGCCGACGTGGCCTTCCGCCAGGATGGCATCGCGCCGGGCTCCGAGGACCACTATAGCGGCGGCAAGGCCCTCGGCTTCAACCTCGCCTGCCTGGACCTCAACGGCCTGCCGCAGCAGTCGGTGCCGGTCGCACCGAACGACACGGGCGCGGTGATCACCGTGCGGCTGGAGCGTGGCCCGCGGCAGCTACGGGCGCAGTTTTCGCAGTGCGCCGGGGCCTACGGTTCAGCGTATTACGTCTATGTGCGCCGGAAGGAGTAACCCATGCACGGATCCAGAGAACGGGTGTTCAAGTCCTTCCGCCACGAGCAACCAGACCGCACCCCGCTGTTTGAGCTGTACTGGCCCTACCACCCCATCCATTGGGAGGTCTGCGGACACACGGTCGCCACCGACATGCGCCTGGCCTGGGATGCGCTGGCCGAGAACATCGCCTGGGAAGAGATCGTCGAGGCGGAAGCCCAGTGCGATGTCCGCATGGCTCGCTATTTCGGCCTCGATATGATGCACGTCAAGTGCAGCCCGCCACGGCGCTATGCGCGCCCCCGCAAGCTGGGCCCCGACGCCTGGGAGCTGGGCGGCGCGCCCTACGCCTGGAATGAACGCACCAAACTGGTCGAACCCCAGGGCATCTTCAGCGGCAACTGGGAGGATGCCAACCGCGGCGAGGAACGCTTCACTGCCACCGTCCGCAGCCCCGACTTCGAGCGCGTCGAGATCGACCCGGCGATGTTTGCCCGTTTCGAACGGGTGCAGGAGCTCATCCGCACCGCTGGCGACGACATCGTCACCATGGCCGAAGTGGGGAACGGCACCGGCGCCGCCTTCTACCCGCCTTTCATGTACATCTGGATGCTTGAGGCCCCCGAGCTCTACCAGCGCTGGATGGACCGGCAGCGGCGCTACGGCCAGGCCGTGACGGCGGGGTTCCTGCAGCGCGGCGCCGATGTCGTGGCGCTGGGTGGCGATGTCAGCGGCGACCGCGGGCCGGTGATCTCCCCGGCGCTCTACCGGCAGCACATCCTGCCGGCCATCCAGGAGCACGTCGGGCAGGTCCACGCCGGGGGCGCCCTGGCGGTCTACACCTCCGACGGCAACCACTGGCCCATTCGCGACGCCTTCTTCTTCGACTCTGGCATCGATGGCTACAAGGAAGTGGACCAGGCCGCCGGCATGACCATGGAACGCCTCCTGCGCGAGGGCGTCAAGGATCGGGTGACCATCGTCGGCAACATCGACGCCCGACACACCCTCTGCCGCGGCACCCCGGCCGACGTCCGCCGCGATGTGCGCTCCTGCCTGGAATGGGGCCGCAAAAGCCCCGGCGGGCATATCCTGCACACCAGCCACTCGATTCACGAGGACGTGCCGGTCGCCAACTACCTCGCCCTGGTGGACGAGTACCGCGCGTTCTTCGGCCTGGGCGCGCTCTAGGAAGCCGCTACGGGCGCCAGGCCGGCGACCTGCCAGATACGCTGCTGCGCCGCGGCGACCTTGGCGGCAATGGCTTCCCGCGGCAGCTCCCGCAGGGCTTTGCAGAAGGGCTCCGGGGTGATGGGGCCGTCGTATCCCATCGCCGCCAGGCTCTTGAGGAAGCCGCCAATGTCGATCACGCCGGTGGCGCCGGGAAGCTCGCGCACGCCGTCCTGCTGCTGGTCAACCGCAAGGCCGACGGGGGCATCGTTGACATGCACCTGGACGACCAGCCGGTTGTCCAGACGCACGAGGTCGGCAACCGTCTCCTGAGCCGTGTACCAATGCCAGCTATCCAGCAGCAGCCCGACGTTGCCCGTGCCGATGGCGCCACACAATTCCAGCAGTTGCGGTAAGGTGTGGACGAACTCATACCGCCGCCCCTGCCGCAGCGTCTGCGGGCCCACATACTCGAGGCCGAGACGGAGGCCGAACTCGCCCAGGATCGCGGCGGCAGGCCGCAGGCGGTCCACATGCAGGCGGAAGTTCTCGACGTAGGGGAGCGCCTCGGAGAAGGGCAACAGCCAGGTGGCGCAACGCGTACACCCGACCTCAGCCGCCGCCTGGGCCACGGCACGCAGCCCCGCCAGGCCCTTCTCGTACGTCGCTTGATCCTTGCGGAACTCCACCGGCAGCCCCAACGCCCCCACCCGCAGCCCATGCTGAGCGTAAAGCTCCCGCAGGGCGCTGGGCGGCAGCCCCCCCAGCAGTTCGACCCCGCCAAATCCCGCCGCCTTCGCCAACCCCAAAATCTCGGCCGGCGAACCGCTGATCCCCACCGCACCCGGACTCAGATTGCTGAACATCGTGTTTTCTCCTTGTACCGCGCCCCTGTTCACGGCGCCAACCGCGGCGGCGACCATAGCCCACCAGGCGCCTTTCAGCAAAGCGGGCGGTAAGAGCCGGAGACGCTATAGTGTTGCCCACGCTGCGGCTTACCCCCATGACTGCCGGCGGTGGCCTTGCGGCAAATGGAGATCATCATGGGCAACATCATCTCGTGCAGAACCGGTGTCTTCAACACCCTCGCCGCCGCCTTTGAGAACTTCCCCAAGGCGGGCGTGTTCCACGCCGAAGCCCCGCCGGCTCCAGGCGGCGACTACCCCGCCATGGCCGAGTTGGCCCGCTCGCACGGCGTCACCATCGCCACCATCGGGACGCACGTGGTGCTCGACTCCGAGGCCACCGCCGCGGCCTTGCAGCCGGTCATCGACGGGGCGCAGAGCATCCAGGTGCCCAAGGTCTTCGTCAGCGCCCAGGCGGCCGCAACGGTCCCCTGGGAGATGATTATCGCCCGCCTGCGGCAGGCGGCCGAGTACGCCTGGCAGCGGAACGTCACCCTCTGCATGGAGACGCACCCGCCCTTTGGCGCCAACGGCGACCTGGCGCGCAAGACCCTGACCTCGGTCGGCCACCCCGGACTGCGCTTCAACTTCGATACGGCCAACATCTACTACTACAACGAGGGCGCCAACACCGTCACCGAGCTGGAGAAGGTGGCTGACCTGGTGGCCAGCGTTCACCTCAAGGACACGGACGGCGGCTTCAAGAGTCCCATCTTCCCCCCCATTGGCACCGGCGTGGTCGACTTCCGTGGAGTCTTCCGCATCCTGGATAAGATCGGCTTCACCGGCCCCTACACGCTGGAAATCGAGGGGGAGAACGTCTCCAAACTCGATGCCGTCGGCCGCCAGGACTTCCTGCGCGCCTGCGTCGACTATCTGCGCCAAGTGGGCGCCATGGAGTGAGCTCCGGCGCCGCCGCCCCCGTCAGCCTTGGCACCCGGGAGTACCTCGACATGCCTGCCATCAGGACGATTCTCGACGTCACGGCCACTGGCCCCGTGCTGGACACCCCTTTCTCTGGACGGGTCCAAGCCGGCCTCTACCTCGACGGCCGCCGGGTGGAGGGGCCCTGGCGGCAGAGCGCTGGCGCCTGGATTGCGGCGGCCGCGCCGTGGGAGGTGAGCCTGGACCAGCCCGTGGCCGACGCCTGGCGTCTGACCCTGCGCAACACTTCCACCAGCCCGGCCCGACTGGGCATGGTCTCATTCCCCCATGCCAGCCCGGAAGCCTTTTCCCCGCGGCTGCCCACCGAGGTCTTCCGGGAGCTGGTCTGCGGCGGTAGTTTCAGCGCTCTCGATGCCGGGGTGAAAGGCGTCGGCCGCCAGCAGGGCCGGCTCGACTTCCGCGCCTCCAGCAACCTGCTCGGCGTCTACCAGCGCGACGATGGCCAAGCTTTGTTGCTCGGCGTCCTGCCCCCCCTCGGCGGTGGGTTGACGGAATGTGCGGCCCTCCACGACGAACTGCACCTCGAGGGCAACTTCGGCCTCGAGATCCGCCATGACCTGCAGTGTACTCTCGGCCCCGGGCAGACCGTCGCCACCTCCCCCATCATCGGCCTCGCCGGCGCCACCGGCATCGCGCTCATGGACGCCTATGCCGAACGCTGGGCTGCCAGCCCCGCCCGCCGCCCGCCCCGCCCGCCCATGATCGGCTGGAATAGCTGGGACTATCCCGCCGGCGCCGTCACCCGCTCGTTCGTCGACCGTAACCTCGCCGCCAGCCGCCGACTCTTCGGCCAGGCACTCCGCGTCTTCTGCATCGACGAAGGCTGGGAAACCCAGTGGGGCACCTGGCGGCCCAATGGGAAGTTCCCCGAAGGGCTGGCCGACTACGTCCGCCAGGTCAAGGCCCACGCTGGCATCCCCGGCATCTGGACCGCACCGCTGCTGGTGAATACCTACAACCCGCTGTTCTACGACCACCCAGACTGGTTTGCGGCGCGGGCCGACGGACAGTTGCAGACGGACTCCTTCGCCTACGGACCCATGGCTTACCTGGATGTCACCCGGCCCGATGTCCAGGAGCACCTCCGCGGCGTCTTCCTCGAACTGCGCCAGGCCGGGTTCGAGTACTTCAAGGTGGACTTCTGTCACTGTATCCTGAAAGCGACCCGCTTCGCCGACCCCTCCATCCCCCGCAACGACCTGATCCGCACCGCCTTCCGCATCATCCGTGAAGCCATCGGTGAAGAGGCTTACCTGCTCAGTTGCGGGGCGCCCTACGAATCGGTGTTCGGCCTGGCCGACGCCGTGCGTACAACCGGTGACATCCATACCTACTGGGGCCATGTGCTGATGAACGCCGCCGGCATCGCGACCCGCTGGTGGATGCAGGGCCACGTCTGCAACAGCGACCCTGACTTCCTGGTGGTGCGTGGCCCCGACACGGCGCGGGAGCCCTTCTTCAAACGGCGGGTGATCGCGCCCATGCCGCCGGGGGGCGGCTGGATGGCTGGCCGCGAGTTCAACGAAGCCGAAGCGCGCACCTATGCCCTGCTGCTGCACCTCAGCGGTGGCGACGTCATCCTCGGCGATCACCTGGAGCTGCTCCAGCCCCTCGGCGTCGAGATCCTGCGACGGGTGCTTACCCCCCGGCCACCCGCCGTGCCGGTGGACCTCTTCGAGAGCGAACAGGAGCTGCCCCGCATCTGGATCAGCCGGGACGGCGGCCAGGCGCTGGTGGGGCTCTTCAACTGGCTGGACAAGCCCGCCCGTACCCACTTCAATCCGGCGGCCCATGGCCTGCACGGCGTCCCGCTGGACTTCTGGACCGGCCAGCCGCTGGCCGAGCTTCCCGAACGCCAACGCCGCCGCAGTGCCCTCGCCCTGCTCTACAAGACCGCGCCATGAGCCTTCCTGACCTCACCGCCAAACCGCGGCGCGGCTGGCAGCGCGGGCTGCTGATCTCAGGCCTGGTGCTGGTGTTGGCCTGGGGTTTCCGTGAACGGGAACGTTCGACGGCCGCCCCGGCGCGCCCCGCGGCGTCTCGCGCCGCAGCCGCAGCCGCACCCATACCCGCGCCCACCCCCCTGCCCGCCGATGCCAGCCTGAGCGCGCCGTCCCAGGCCCGCCCACGGCTCCTCGCCCTCCTGCCCCGGAGCGCGGACCCCGCAGCCAGCGGCCTGGCCACACGGCTGCGCCAAGCCTGCGCCGAGCGGCTCGCCTTCGTCGAAGGTGATGAGTCGATCGCGAAGGCGCTCGGCATCGAGACCCTCCCGGCCTTCGTCCTCTACAGCGCCACGGGCCGCGAGCTGAAACGCCTGAGCGGGCCGGACGCCAGCGCCCTCCTGGCGGCTGAATTGCAGGCCCTGGGCGTGGCCACCGCAGGCCTCACGGGGGAGGGCAAACCGTGAGCGAGTCGGGGTTTCAGGACCTGCCCGCACCGGCCCCCGGCGCCCCCGGCGTCACGGCGCCGCGCCAGCTCTTCACCCCCACGCTGCGCTGGCTCGTGGTCGTGGCCCTGTTCGCGAGCTATCCCGTGGCCTTGTTTGTGCCGATGGGAATGGGGCTCAACCTCGTCTTCCACATCGCGGCGCCGCTGTTCGCCGTCCTGACCCTGGCGGCCACCGCCTATCTGGCCATCACCCCACTGCAGCGACACGGACCCCAGGCGGCCCGCCGACATCTGGCCTTCCTCCTGGTGCTGTGGCTCTATGTGGCACTGCATCTTGCCGCCGCCCTGGCCGGACGCACGGCAGACCTGTTCCGGCTGACCGACACCGTCGGCCTGGTGGTGCTGGCCGCCTTTTTCGCCGTGGGGCCGCGCCGACTGCTGCCGCGACGTCTGGATCTGCTCCTGCTTGGGCTGTGGTGTGCGCAGGCCGTCCACTGCGGCTTCCAGGCGCTGGCGGGCTACGAACCCGTGGCCCTCGCCGGGAACCGCAACTGGGCGGCCACCCTGGTCGCCGTCCTGGCGCCCTGGGCCTGCTTCGCCCTGCGCCGCCTCGGGGCGCCGCGGCGGGCCATGAGCGCGCCCACGCCGTCAGGTTCCGACGAGGCTGGCCCGGGCAACTTACCGGCCTGGACGAGTGCGCCGCTCAGTCGCATCCTGTTGCAGGGCGCGGTGGTGGTCATCAGCCTGGTGATCGTCTATGCCTGCCACTGCCGCGCCACCTGGCTGGGCCTGGCCCTCTATGTGCTGGTGATGTTCATGCTCAAGCCCTCTTCCTGGCCCGGGCGCGTGCTGCTCCTGGCCGTGCTCCTCCTCGTCGGCGTTGGCGCGGTCGTCGCCTACCCTGAGAAGGTCAGCAGCGCCATCGAACTCGACATCCGCCTGCCACTCTATGCCAGCACGGTGCGGATGATCGCCGACCACCCGTGCCTGGGGGTCGGACCGGGTAACTTCACCCGCGATTTCGTCACCTATCGTTCCACGGCGCAGAAGGCCCGCGCCGTGGCCGCTCCGGTCACCGAACACCCGCACTGCGAACTACTGCACGTCGCCGTCTCGGCCGGGGTGCTGGGCGCCCTGCTGTGGGCGCTGGTCTTGGCGCTGCCGCTCCTGCTGCCGACCGGCAGCTCTCCATACCGCCGCCTGGCCCACGCCTCGTTGTGGATTCTGGTGATCCATGGCCTGCTCGACAAAACCCTCGTCCAGCCTCCCACCAATATCCTGGCGGTCATCTTTGCCGGACTCCTGTGGCGACCCTGGCTCCGCCTCCGCGCCGAGCCGCGCCTCCGCTCGGCCCGGCTGCAGACGCTGCGATTGCCCCTGGCGGTCGGGGTGCTCCTGCTCAGCCTCTACGTCGTCAGCCGCGACCTCTGGCAGGGCGCTCTCTTTCGCCGCGCCTATCTGGCCGAAGCCGATGGCCAATACTACGAGGGACGCGGCGAGGCGGAACGGGCCCGCCCCGCCTACGTCACCGCCTATGAAGCCTACGCCCTGTCGGCCCTGGTCGCCCCCCGCAATGTGCGCAGTCATGCCTACGCCGCCATCTGCGCCAACAACAAACTGCGCGATCCCGAGCGGGCACTGCGCCATATCCAGGACGCCATGGCCATCGAACCCGACTTCGCCCACCTCAACGGCGAGGCCGGACTAGCCCTCGGCAACCTCGGCCGACACGCTGAAGCCTTCGCATTCTTCGCCCGCGAAGCCCAGATCTTCCCCTTCGACGTCGAACCCCTGCAGCGACTCCTGCTCTGCGCCGCGGTCACTAACCGCCTCGACCTGCTGGCCCCTCTCCATGCCCAACTCATGGCCACCTCCACCCGCAAGGCCTCTCTGGCCCTCGGCGCCGAAGAGGCACGCTCCCGGGTCTTGACCCTGCGCATTGCGCTCACGGACAACCGGCCAGCGGACGTCCTGGCGGCGGCCAACGACATCGTGCGGGCCCTGGAGGCCAGGGCGGTCGAACCGCCGTTGTACGGCTGCCTGGACCGCGGCCTGGTCGACGCCATCCGTCTGGCGCCCTTCGGCGCGCTGGATGTCGACTATTGGCGGCAACTCGAGGTCGCCCGCTGCCAATGGGTCTCGACCCGGCCGCGCCAACCCGCGGACCTGCTGGCCCTGCTCAGCCTTGACGGCAAGACCCCCCAGGAGGCCCTGCGGCTCATGCTCGACGTCGCCCGCCTGGCAGGCTACTCCCCCGCTTGCCTCAGGCTGCCCCAATCCCTCCAGAGCCCGCGTTTTATCGAGCTGTCGCGCGACTCGGAACGCTGGCTGCTGGACCTGGGCCGTGGCCTGGTACTGGAGCGCCGCGGCCTCGCCAGCCTGTACACCCTGCCCGAGCTCCGCGACGCCTGCGGACTCCGCGCCGAGGACCTGCAGGGTGGCTCCGCCGTGGTCCCGGCTCACCCCCTGCAGTTCTTCTACCGCACCCAGGCTCTCGGCGCCATGATCCAGCAGACCTGTGCAGTTTCCGGGATTCCCTTGCCGTTTTCACCCCTGGTGGAGGCCACGCGCTTGCAGCTCGCCCTGGCCCGAGAGATCCAGGCTGCCGGGCTGCCGCCTGACACCCTCACCGTAGCCTACGACGAAGCCCGCATCAGCGCCTTCGGCAAGGCCGTCAATGCCCTGATCGAGGCCGCCAACAAGACGCCGACACAGCCCTGATCCGGACTCACTCCTGCGGCCGGGTGTAGGGACAGGCCAGCAGACACATCTCCGCCACGCAGGGCCGGATCTTCAGCACCTTGTCCTGCTGCTTCATGCCCTCCGCCAAAGCCGCGGCAGTCACCTGCTCAGGCACGGGAACACTGCTCTGTGAACCCGTGTACTTAACCCCCTCCTCCTGCACCAGCCCATAGCGTAACGCCCAATCGCAACGGCACTGCTCGACGGGCGTGAAACTGAGCTTGCGGCGCCCGATGGTGACGCTGACCGGCCGCTTGAAGGCCTCAATCGAGCAGGCGCCGAGGCAACGCCGGCATCCCGCCTCGCACTCGCGGCGCAAGCCCTTCAAATCCGCCAACTCATCCTCGCCCAGCTCCGCGTCGATGACGATGGCGACGTAGCGCAGGTTGGTGCCGTACTGCGGATTCCGCACGAAGCCGCCACGGGTCAGCGTTCCCAGTCCAGCCGCGACCGCGGCAAAGCGGTTCGAGAAGGCGCTGGGGTGCTGGCCGCGGGGGTTGGCGGCGAGGGAGCCGGTGCCGCAGAGGTCATCGGTGACCGCACAGCGGACGCCCCAGCCCCGGAGCACCTTGACCAGACTGGTGACGCCCAGGCGCAACTGCCGATGGCTCTGGTGCAGCGCAAATGCGTAGGGCCCGATGGCCTCCGCCGGCGCTTTCGCCAAGCGCTCGACGCTCTCCCGAGGCATGCGGATGCCCAGCACGATCACGGACTTGGCGCCCTCGAGATGGTCGTCGGGGGCCTGCACCTTGCGGTGATCCTCGGTGACGTCCGCTCCCGCCGACAGCCAGAGCCGGCCCGTCTCTTTGGCGTGCAGTATCAGCTCGCCGTCAAACACCGGCCTGAGCTGCGCCGCAATCTCGCTCAGACGCGCCGCCGAGCTCACCCCCACCACGTCAGCGCCCAGCTCGAGGGCCAGCCGCTTCACCATGGCGGTGCGGTCCACCTGCGGGGCCAGCGGGCCGTAGACAGCCTGCCGCCGAACCGGCGTCAGCCGGGCGCTGGTAAGCGTGAAGCAAGGGAAGGTATTCTGGCGGTCCTTGAACAGGATTGCCGCATAGTCCTTCACCTGCTCGCACGCCTTCCGTCCGGGCTCAGCCTGCACACTGGCCACCATGTAGGGAGCGCCGCTGTAGCCGAGCTTCTCCAGCGCCGAAGCCGTGAAGAAGGCGCACTTGCGGCCGATGTAGCCCATGGCGTAGCCGAACTCAGTCTGGTGGCGCGCCCCCGCCTTGGGTGTGACCGGCGGCCGGTCCACCGCAAACAGCACGATGGACTGCACATCGGGCAACAACGCCTTCAGGTTGACGCCGCGGGCCTCCCAGTCGGCCGCCGCTTCGACCACCACCTCGTCAGCACCCCAGGTCATCGCCTGCGCCAGCAGCCTCTCCTGCACGCCGCGTTCCGGCTCAGGGGCGGCCGGGATGCTGTCCTTGCGCCGGATCGGCGCGCTGGAGTACTCTTTGTTCCAGGAACGCCTGGCCTTGGGCAGACAGTACTTCAGGCAGTAACCCATGGTGCCACCGCGCAAGCCGTGGGTGTTGACCATCTCCAGGATGTTCTCCTCGGTGACCTGCTCCGGCACCGGCAAGTCCACACTCAGACCGAAGTGCTCCGCCCAGGCGCAACGCCAGAGGTTTTTGTTGGCAAAGCGATAACGCTTGTCCTCGATCTCCAACGCGGTCTCCCCTACCACCTCGGCACTGGTGGCCAGCGTCGGGCACATCTTGACACACATGTTGCAGCGGTCACAGAGGGTGTTGCCCGGCAGCAGCGGACTCGGCTCCAAAGGCGCGTCGGTGATGATGGACACGAAGCGGTTGCGGGCGCCGTATTCGGGGGTCATGGCCAGGCCATTGTAGCCCATCTCCGAGAGCCCGGCTGCCACCGAGGCGTAGATGTGGCTCATATCCGGGGCGAAGGTGGCCGTCAAGTCCTTGTAGGGCCGGTAGCGCCAGATGTTGCTGGCGGTGATCGGCACCGCCCGGTAGCCAGCGTCTTCGAGAAAGCGTCCCATGGTGTAGCTGATCACATCGAGGTGGTCGTTCATCAGCATCTGAAAGAGGTAACTGCCCTGATCGTGCGGCGAGGACTCTCCGCCCATCTCGATCATGCCATCGGTGTGGTGGATGGCGCACACCAGCACCGCCCTGGCCGTGGGCATGATCCCCTTCGGGCTCATCAGCGCCGGACACTTGTCCCAGCGCTCGATGTTGCCCACCCCGACCAGGTCCGCACCCAGCGTGAACGCCTGGTTCTTCACCACTGCCGTCAACCGTGTGTCTGTCATCTGCTGCGCTCCTTGCGCGGTGGAGCCCACCGCATCTCCACCATTCTTCTGGACAGGCGCCTGGCCTCAGTCCCATACCGCGCTGGCCGCCAGGCCAAGCTTTGGACTGCGGTGGCTTGACACCGCTTTGCCTGGGACCCGGCGCCACGAAGAAAAGCTGCGTCAAGCCGCAGACACTCCAAAGAGTCCCGTGTCCCCCGGGACTCAGTACCATACCGCGCCGGCCGCCAGCCGCGGCCGCTCCATTCCCCCTGGACAGCCGCCTGGCCTCAGTCCCATA
>CAIZKT010001030.1:0-3506 GCA_903933565.1 uncultured Victivallales bacterium
CCCGCCGCAGCCCCCGCCGCAGCCCCCGCCGCAGCGGTCCCGTTGCCCCCGGCCGCGCCTCAGGATGTGCCGACGCCTGCCCCCGCGCCTGCCCCCGCCGCAGCCCCCGCCGCAGCGGTCCCGTTGCCCCCGGCCGCGCCTCAGGATGTGCCGGCGCCTGCCCCCGCCGCAGCCCCCGCCTCGGCGGAGGCTACCAAGGCCGCCGTGGAGCAAGGCGGCGCCGTCCGTCCCGCTGGAGTCAAGATGCGCGGCCGACGCCCTGGCGCCCCCGCCACCGACGCTAGTGCCGCGCAGGCGGTTCCCCAACCGGCTGCCACTGAGGTCAAGACGCCCAAGGTGGAAACGGCCCCTGCGGCGCTGGCTCCCGCGCTCGAGACCCCCGCTCTTCCCGCGGCCCAGCCCCTGACGGCGCTGCCGACGGCGCCGGCGGCGAAGACGAAGGCCGCTCCTGGGGCCGTCCCGGCGCCCACGGCCGCGCCGGAGCCGGGCGGCGCCGCCCGGCCCGGCGGTGCCAAGATGCGCGGCCGGCGTCCCGGCGCGCCCGCCAAAGACAGCGCCGCCCAGACGCCCCCCGCGGAAGCGCCTGCGGCAACCGTTCCCGTCCCGGCGCCCGTGGCGCCGGTAGTTCCCGCGGTCGAGGCCCCCGCGGCGCCCACGGCCAAACCTCCGGCGGGCGCCGCCGGAGAGTAACATCTTGTTTGACGGTTGACAGGCGTCTATAGTGGGTGTCAGTTATACTTCTTCGGTAGGTTCGCGTCGGCCACGAAGGTCTCCTCGTGCGGGCAGGAGCAGGAATGAGAACGGAGTAGGCCATGAACGCAGTCAAACGGTTTGCAGCATGCTGTGCGGTGGGCCTGGGTTGGCTCGGGTCTGACCTGGCGGCTGGCCTCTTGGACGGCCTGGGTCTTGACAGCGAGGTCTCGCGGGAGGAGACCAAGTACACCTGCGTGGCCAAACCACTGCCCAAGCCCCCGGCGCAACATGCCAGCGGCGAGGGCATACCCCCGCTGCCACTCCCAGCGGTTCCGCAGCGCCGTACCGAGAAGAAGAACCCGCCCCGCCCGCCGGTGTTGATCGCCAAAATCGCGACCGAAAACCAGGCGGATTGGGCGACGAACCCAGCGGATGCGCAGAACCTGCTGCGCTGGATGGCCAAGAACCTGAATGTCCACTTCAGCACGATCAACATGCCCCAGGACAACATCCCTGCTGACCCGCAGGCCGTACCGCTGTTGTATCGCACGGGCCACGATGCCTTCTCCTTCTCCCCGGAGGTGCGTGAACGTCTCCGCGAGTACTTGTTGCGTGGCGGAACCCTGGTGTTCGATGCCTGCTGCGGGCGCCGTGCCTTTGCGGAGTCCGCCCTGCGCGAAATGCAGCAACTGATTCCCGAGCGGCCGCCCTACCGCCTGACCGGCGACCATCCGCTGTTCCACTCCTTCTTCGAGATGAAGGACATCCAGTACCGGCCGTTCGCGCTGAAGGCCGGGGCCCAGAACGGCGACCCCGGCGTCATTGGCATCGACGTCGGCTGTCGTACCGCGGCTTTCTTCTTCCGTTGGGATGTGAGCTGCGGCTGGGATGAACTGGCCGACTCCGCCGAGCACCATTGTCTCGGCTATAGCCCGGAAACGGCCAAACAACTGGGCTCTAATCTGATGGCCTACATCACTGCGGAACGCAGCGCGGCCATGCCGTTGAGCAAAGCACTGGATTTCGTGGACGCCGACAAGACCAAGTCGGGGAAATTCGTCATCGCCCAGGGCAAGTACCACGGCATGTGGAAGACCCGCGAGGCGGGCCTGCCCATGTTGCTGAACTCCTTCTACGAGCAGACCAAGACCCCCGTGCGCTTCGAACGCGAGGAGGTGGCGCTCGATTCCCCCCGCCTGTTCGACGTGCCCTTCGTCTACCTGACCGGGCATCAGGATTTTGAACTCACCCCCGCCGAACGCACCAACCTGCGGCAGTACCTGATGCGGGGCGGCATCCTGCTGGCCGAGGCCTGCTGCGGGCGCGAAGCCTTCGATCGTTCCTTCCGTACCGAACTGGCCGGCGTGCTGAATGGCCAGAAGCTGGAGCGCCTGCCCGAGAACCATCCGCTGTTCCTCTTTCCGAACCAGATCAAGAGTGTGCAGGCGTTGCCCGCCCTGGCCCAGAAACTCGGAGCGAACGGCCGCGTGAAGCCGGAGTTGTACGGTATCACGCTCGGCGCCAACCTGGCCGTGATCTATGCGCCACACGGCCTGTCGTGTGGTTGGGAGTTGGCGCAGTGTCCGTACTGCTGCGGCATCAGCTCCCAGGACGCCCTGGCGCTCGGGGTCAACGTGCTCTCTTACGCCGTGATGCAGTGAGGCGACAGCCTGTCGGTCATGGCGAATCTGACCACAACCTACCTGGGACTGAAGCTTCGTAGTCCCATCATCGTGGGCGCCAGTGCTCTGAACCGTACTGTGGCTGGCGTCTGTAGCTGTGCCGAAGGCGGTGCCGGGGCAGTGGTTCTCCCGTCGCTGTTCGAAGAGCAGTTGCGCCAGGAGTCGGAGGCGCTGAACGAGGCCTTGGTAGCGGAAGGTCAGTCCCACAGTGAGGCGTACCCGTATGCTGCCGCCGAGATCGGCTTGCGCATGGCCCCAGGTGCCTACCTCGAACTGATCCGTGAGGCGCGGCAGCAGGCGGGCATCCCCGTCATCGCCAGCCTCAACTGCGTGCGCACCGAGTGGTGGGGTGAGTTTGCCGCCGAAGCCGAGGCGGCTGGTGCCGATGCGCTGGAACTGAACGCCGCCATCCTGCCGACATGGTTCAACCTGACCGGCCCCGAGGTCGAAGCCCGCTACGTCGACATCGTGCGCACGGCCCGCGCCGCGGTGCAGATTCCCCTGGCGGTCAAGCTGCCGGAGACCTGTTCAAGCCTGCCCGATCTGCTGCAGCGGCTGCGCCGCGCCGGAGCCGATGGCTTTGTGCTGTTTAACCGCTTCTACATGCCCACCATTGACCCGGAAAAACTGGCGGTGGTCTTCGGCTCCCGCTTCAGTACGCCCGAGGAACTGAGCCCAACCCTGCGCTGGGTTTCCCTGCTCTCCGGCGTTGTGGACGCCTCCTTTGCCGCCTCGCGGGGTGTCCATTCCGGCGCCGACGTGGCGCGCTGCATCCTGGCGGGCGCCGATGCCGTGCAGACGGTCTCCGCGATCCTGCTGCACAAGCCGGCGCACATCAGGACCATGCTGGGTGACCTGGAGCGCTGGATGGACCGGCACGGATTCGCGCAACTCAGCGACGTCCGCGGTCGCCTGTCCCAGGCCCGCAACCCCGACGCAGAACGGTTCAGCCGGTTTCAGTACATGAAATGGCTGTCCGGCCGCGACTGAACCGGCAATATCGGGGCTTATCCTCTTGCATCATGAGGCCACTGGGTTAGAGTATCCGGCGTTCCCGTTAGTCCATGTGGGGCTGTAGCTCAGTTGGCTAGAGCGATACGTTCGCAACGTATAGGCCAGGGGTTCGAATCC
>CAIZKT010001031.1:0-18590 GCA_903933565.1 uncultured Victivallales bacterium
CCAGGGAAACCACGCGACGCCTGGAGTCGGCGGTCCGCACCGGCTCTGCCGGGGCTTCCGCCGTATCTGGGGTTTGACAGACGGCCGGATACCGCGAACCCGCCCGAAACGGGCTGGGCATCGCGGGCTCCAGGGAAACCACGCGACGCCTGGAGCCGGCGGTCCGCACCGGCTCTGCTGGGGCTTCCGCCGTATCTGGGGTTTGACAGACGGGGGATACCGCGAACCCGCCCGGAACGGGCTGGGCATCGCGGGCTCCAGGGCAGGCCAGCGGGCTTAGGGCAGACGCCTGCCAGATCTCGCGAGGGTCTCTTTCTCGAAACCGCCCTGGGGCGTGCGCGGGGTGGCTCGCAAGCGGGCAAAGGCATGCTATCGTCCGAACCCTGAAACCCGGTCCTCATACAAGGCTGCCGCCGCAAGCCTCAGGCGGGTGGCCTGGGCGCTTCAGTCGGGGTGTGCGCATGACGACGAAATTGACCTATCAGAGTGCCGGTGTCAACTACGATGTCCTGGACACGTTCAAGCGGGCCTGCCAGAAGGCCGCGGGCACGACGGTGGGAAGCCTGGCGGCCCACGGCCTGACGGAGCCCGCCGACATCCGCGGGGAGAGCGCCTACATGGTGGAGGCGCCGGAGGCCTATTACGCGCACGTCGAGGAAGCCCTGGGCACCAAGATCCTGGTGGCCGACGCGCTCTACGCGCTCTGCGGGAAGAGTTTCTACCGCCAGGTGGCCCTCGATGATGTGGCTACCATCGCCAACGACCTCTGCGCCGTGGGGGCGCTGCCCATTGCCATCGCCATGTACGCGGCGGTCGGCGACAGCGACTACCTGGCCGATGACACCCGGGCTGGGGATCTGGCCGCAGGCTTCGCCGAGGGCTGTCGGCTCTCGGGGGCGGTCTGGAGCGGTGGTGAGACGCAGACGCTGAAGGGGATGATCACGCCCGGCACCGTCGTTCTCGGCGGTTCGGCCTTTGGCCGCATCGCGCCCAAGAGCAACCGTATCCGGGGTGACGTGCAGGACGGCGACGTGATGATCTTCCTGGCCAGTTCCGGGGTGCAGACCAACGGCCTGACCCTCTGCCGAGCCTTGGCCGAACGCCTGCCGCAAGGCTACCTGACGCCCCTTGCCGACGGCCGGAGCTACGGCGAGGCGCTGCTGGATCCGTCGGTGATCTATGTGCGCTTCGTTGCGGCCTGCCAGCAGGCCGGCATCCCCCTGCACTACACCGCTCACATGACCGGGCACGGCTGGCGTAAGCTGATGCGCCTCGAAGCGCCCTTCGTCTACCGCGTCGAGTTCGTCCCCCCGCCGCAGCCCGTCTTTGATACGATTGTCCAGACGGCCGGCCTGGACCAGCGCGAGGCCTATGGAACCTTCAACATGGGCGTCGGTTTTACGGCCTACGTTGCCGCCCACGACGCCGATGCCTGTCTCAAGGCCGCCCGCCGCGCCGGCTATACCGCCTGGATCGGTGGCACGGTCCGCCGTGAGGGCCAGCGCAAGGCCGTCGATATCCCCGCCCTCGGCATCACCTACGCTGCTGCCAGCCTCAACCTGCGCTGAACCAGCGCGCCGCTCAGATCCCGGCCAGGCGGAGCACCTCATCGTGCGCGTCGGCATAGTGCTGGCCGAGGTTGCTCCAGTCGAAGTGGTCCGCCGAGCTCTCTACGGCATTGCGCATGCTGATGCGGTCGCGGCGCTCCAGGCGCGTGAAGTCCAGCAACCAGTTGGCCAGTTCGTCGGCCGAGGCCTCGTAGCCGTTGCCTCGGCGATGCACCACGAACAAGCCCCGGCGCTGATAGTCCGGGAGGTGCCGTACGAGATACGAACCGAAGCCGCTCAGATCGCTGGTCACCGCCGGGATGCCGCGCGCCACGCATTCCAGCGGCGTATAGCCCCAGGGCTCGTAGGCGCTGGGGAAGATGCCGAGGTGGCAGCCCCGCACAAACTGATCGTAGTCTATGCCAAACAGCGGGTTGCTCGAACTGACGAAATCGGGGTGGTACACCACCTTCACGGGATCCTCCGGACGGTTGAACAACTGGCAGCGCCGCAACTGGTTGAGCACCTCGTCGTGAACGTCGTCAAGCAGATCATGCGTGACGATGAACGGCAGGCGACTGACCTTCCAGGTATGAATCATGCGCCGTAAGCGCAGGCGGGCCTCTTCGGTCACCAAGTCCTCGATCCGCGGCATCTGGGCCGTCGCGGCGGCCTGAAATACCGCCTCGCCAATCTGGTTCTTGATGTTGTCGCAGGTGTCGTGCATGTCCTGAAGCAGGGCGCGGCAACGCAGGACCTCGGCGTTGATCGACCGGCAGGGCGCTCGCGTGATCAGAAAGAAGACGACGGTCTTGTCCACCCGGTCGCGCTTCATCCGCGCATTCAGCCGGGCCAGGGCCTCGATGGTCAAGTCAAAGCCCTTATTGCGGTACTCGTAGCGCCCGGAGCTGAAGAAGTACAAGGTGCGGTCGAGATCGAAGGAGTAGGAGGGGAAGAAGTGCGCCATGACAAAGCGGTTGATGCGGGCCTTGTACTCGCGGTGCAGATTCTGGAACTCGTGCATGGCCACGAAGCGCTCGATATTCAAGCCGTTCGGCAGCACCCGCTCCGGCCGACGTCCGAGCAGATACTCGCACTCGACGGCGGTGATGTCGCTGACCGTCGTCAGCAGATGCGCCCCCAGGGCGGCGGCGCGTTCGAGACGCGCCTGCGGCTCGATGTTGAAACGCCGGGCGTCGACCTCCCACTGCACCGTGGAGAGATGGTCGTAGAACCACGGGTCGGTCATGGCCTCATAGCGGCCCAGCGAGGTGGCGTGGGTGGTGAACACCGTGGCGACGGGCAGGTTGTCGTGGCGGATCTCCGGCAGCGCCGTGGCGGCCATCCACTCATGAAAATGGGCCACGATGGGCAGCCGCGGCGTCTGGCGGGCGCAGAGCTCCCGAAAGAAGCGGTGTACGGCGTCGCCAAACGCGACCACACGGTTGATCAGCGCGTCGTCACCTGGCAGGCCGATCTGGTGGTGTTCCCAGATGCGGTACTTGATCTCCGCCAACCGTTCCGCGGCACTGTCCGGGCTCAGCAGGACCGTCTGCGGCTTGCCCGGAATCAGCCAGGTGCCAAAGCGCGCGTCAATGCCGTCGCCCCGCAACGCCTCCAGCACCTCGGCCAGAACGCCGGTGGCCGGGCTCTCCTCGAACTCGCCAGGACTCACCGTCGGGTCGTACGGCCCGACTACCACATAACGCTCGCCCCAACGCTTGACCATGGCGGGCGCCTTCGAGCGGATGACCGTGTAGATGCCGCCAAGCTGCTGACAGACCTCCCAGGCCACCTCGAACAGCAGAGCCTCGCCCCGTTGCCCAGCGTCCTCTCTCTTGGCTGACCGCGCCGCCGCTGCTGCCTGAACTCTCATGCCTTTCCCCCCTCCCGCCTTTCGGCCCCGCCTGCACCCGTCTAAACTCTGCGCACACCCATGATCCTAAGGCGACGGCGCTAACGTGTCAAGCCCAGCAGGCCGCGGAACCGGCGTTCAGTTCCAACGCTCGGTCAGCAGCGGCACCCTGGCCAGGTTGCCCACCCCAGACTGCAGCGAGTCCGTGTTGCTCAGAGCCAGCCAGGAGTCGGGGTTGCGCAGCGTTTCGGGAGGCAGAAGCCCCAGAGCCCCAAGGAAGCCCGCGAAGGCCTCTTCCGTCTCATCTACCTCAAGCGGCGACGGGCTCTCGTGGCGGGGTCTTAGTTCACTCATCGGTGTCGTCTCCTAGCCGAGATCCGGGCGGCGCAGAGGACCCGCTGCCGCTTCTCCGAACCCCCGCAACCCAGCGACTGACGTCCAGAAAACCACCCTCAACGCGGCCGTCAGTCAACCTTCTATCGGTGCTTTGCTGTAAATGACACCAACATACGACCTATGTTCCAATTTGTCAAACATTGTCATGTTTCAAGGGTGACATTGGCGAGGCCATCACGGTCCAATGTCTTGTTTTGTCTTGTTTGGCCAGATCCTGGCAGGCGTCTGCCATGGTCCCGCGTGCCTCCCTGGAGCCCGCGATGCCCAGCCCGTTCCGGGCGGGTTCGCGGTACCCGCCGTCTGCAAGACCCCCGAGACGGCAGAAGCCCCGGCAGGGCCGAGGCGGACCGCCGGCTCCAGTGTGCCTACCACCCGGAAAAAGAAACAGCTCCGCGCACTACCCCAGGGCGCCAGGGGCTCTTGCAGCTCTGCCCCCCCGCCGTGCCATGGGGTGGCCATGGACCCCGGTGCTATATTGGCACGCCCGGGGGCCAGGTCGCTGACCTCGGACCGGCAGGCGGCGCTGGGGTGACCGCTGGCGCGCTGGTTCGGCCCGGTGTAGCCCCTCTCAAGCCTTGCCGGAGGTCTGCTCATGAAGATCGGCGTTCGCTGCGGCCCGTTGCGCCTGAAGAGCAATCTGCCCGCCCTGCTGGAGTGGCTGGCGGCCAACGGTTTCACCTCGGTCGATCTGGGAGCGCCAGAGCGCGACACGGCGGCGTTGTGTCGGAGCTTGGGCCTGGAGCCCGGCTCGGTGGACCTGCCGGGGGCTGGCCAATTGCTGGCGCGTGAGCCCGAGCGCCGCATCGCCGCGATCCGGCAGGTCTGCGAGGGGATCCGGCAGGCCGCGGACCTGGGCTTGCGCACCTGGTTCGTCTGCTTTGTGCCGGAAGACCGGGAGCGCTCGCGGCAGGAGCTGTTCGAGCTCTGGCGGCGAGTCATGCCGGAGGTGGTAGGATGCCTCGAACAGGCCGGCATGCGCCTGGCCATGGAGGGTTGGCCGGGCGGCGGCCCGCAGTACCCCACCCTCGGTTGCACGCCCGAAGTGTGGCGCGCTATGTTTGCTGCCATCCCGTCCGCCGCTCTCGGCCTCTGCTTCGATCCCTCGCACCTGGTCCGCCTCGGGGTGGACTACCGCCGCGTGCTGAAGGAGTTTGGCCCGCGCGTCCACCATGTCCACGGCAAGGACTGCGCCATCGACGCCGAAGAACTCTATCGCAGCGGCCGTATGCCGCCGGCGTTCGGTTCGCCGCGCTTTGCCTGCAGCGAGGGCTGGTGGCGCTACTGCATTCCCGGCGACGGCGAGGTGTGCTGGCGCGAGGTCGCCGTTGCCCTCGAGGCCGTGGGCTACGACGGCGTGGTCAGTGTCGAACTTGAAGACGGCCTTTATATGACCGACGATGAGGGCAACCGCCGTGGGCTCCTGGCCGCTCTCAAACACCTGCGCGATGCCTGGCGCTGAGGCGCAAGGGGACGCCCGCCTGGCGCCCAAAGGAGAAACAGCGTATGGCCGACATTCTTTCTCAGGAGGTCGTCCTGGCCGTGGACCAGGAACCCTTCGAGGCGAACTCGAACTGGTTTACGATTCTATATCCGCTGATCACGCTTTACGGGGAACGGATTGAGTCCAGTGTGGCGACCTTTCCCAATCGCGGCCGCATCTGGTATCTGGTTCAGCCGCCGGGCTTGCGTCGGCAGATTCGGCCGGGTTCGCTCTGGCATGGCATGATCGAGGAGACCAACGCCTTTAAGACCTACGACCCCGACCGTGATAAGTACCAGGTGAGCCTCCGGCATGCTTTTGCGCCGGGAGCCCCGCAGTTTTTTGAGGTCATCGATTTGCAGTTTGCCGAGCCCGATGTCCGGGTGGTGCGCCGGGAGCAGGTCATGCGGCTGAACCGGCGGCCGCTGGCCGATGTTTTTCTGCGCGGTCGCGACACGGTGCTGGGGCCCTTCAACGCGGCCTGGCAGGAAGGCGATCTGCGGCTGGTGCCCCGGGAGGGGACGGCGATTCGGGTGCCCCGCCCGGTGTTTGAGAAGCTGGTGCGGGTGGAGAGCTTCGTGCATGAAGCGAACCAGTTCGACCGTCACCAGGCGGCGGTGCTGTTCAATTACCACCTGGTGCATAAGAACGACGTGAACTGGGAGGAGTTGCGGCGTCAGGGCGAAGCGGTCGATGTGCGCCCGGACCGCGACGTCCTCAACCAGGCGGTCCTGCAACTGCGCTTCAGCCGCAGCGAGAAGCAGGAGATGAAGCGCTTGCTCGAACGCCTTCAGGAGGTCTCTCTGTCCGAGGATCTGCGCGAGCGGGTTGGCGACATCAAACTGGACGCGGAGAAAGGCCTGGAGAACACCGACGAACTGGCCCGCCAGATCGGCGAGATGCCGCAGTTCAAGGAATTCCTCGAAGCCCATGTGGACATCGTCACCAGCGCCCGCATTCAGGAACAGATTGCGGTGCGCCAGATCACGATCCAGAGCGAACTTCATGTGCTCGACGCCAAGAAGCTGAAGGTTGAGGCCGACCTGGCGCGTCTGCGTCAGACCTATGACGAACGTGTGGCCCGGCAGGATGAGGAACTACGCCAACGCCACGAGGAGAAAGTGTCCGCCATCGAGCAACGCTGGCGCGAGCTGGAGACCCGTGAACACGCCATCGATGAACGCGAGCTTAACCAGACCGCACAGGTGGAACGGCTGCTGAAGCTCTATGAAGAAAAGGGGACCCAACTGGCCGAAGACGTGCTGCTGCGCATGCCGATCTTCCGCGCCATGGGCGGCGCTGGCGTTGAGGCGAACGCGGGGATGCGGCCGGACTCGGCCTCCCGCAAGCGCATTTTGAACCTGCCACCCTTTCTGAAAACCGCCAAGGACTTCACGCGCGACATCAGCGAGAAGGAGTTCATTGATCAGTTTCGCGATGTGGTGGCCCAGCGCGGCTACGCCTTCCGCGACCTCGACTTGGTGAACTTTCACGTCTGCATGAAGGCCGGCATCCTGACCGTGCTGGGCGGCCAGAGCGGATCCGGCAAGAGCAGCCTGCCCCGGCTCTACGCCGAGGCCTTGGGTTGCCGCGAGGAGTTCTTGCACATTCCCGTCCAGCCGAACTGGTTCGATGAGCGAGAGGTGCTGGGCGCGGTCAACCCGATCGCCGGCTTCTTTGACCCCTCGCCCGTGGGCTTGGTCGAACGCCTGATCGCGGCCGACGAGGATGCCAGTCGGCAGCGGGGCGGCATCTACGTGGTGTGTTTCGACGAGATGAACCTGGCGCGCATCGAGCACTACTTCACCCAGTTTCTCAGCGTCATGGAACACCCCATCGAGGAACGCGCCCTGCGCCTGTTCAACCGTACGGCCGTGGCGGAGGACGATCCCTACCGCGGCTATGATTGCGTTCCCATCCATGCCAACACCCGCTTTGTCGGCACGATCAACGTGGACGAGACCACGCACTTCCTCAGCGCCAAGGTTTTGGACCGGGCTCAGTTTGTCACCTTGCAGGTGCCCGTCCTGAGCCGTACTGGCGCGGTGAGCACAGTCTCGAGCCTGCCGGGCATCACGCCGGTTCCCGCCGAGACCTACAACTCCTGGGCCTCGGCCCGCAGCGTCGCGCCCGAGGTCATGGAGTTCATCCGCGACCTGGATGAGGCGTTGCGGTTGGCTAACCAGGGACTCGGCTTCCGACGTTTTGAACAGATGCAGCAGTACATCGCCACGGCGGCGGGGCTGATGAGCACTGACGAGGCCATCGACTACGAGGTCCGCCAGGTCGTCTTGCCGCGTTTGCGCAAGAATGCCTATCGCTTCGACGATATGCTCAAACGCCTGCAGGTGTTGCTCAAGGCCGACCGTTTCCCCGGCAGCAGTTCGCTCCTCGATCGCCTGGCCGCCACGGAATCCGACTATGAGTTCTTCCAGCTTCTATGACATCCGCCTGGAAGCGGTCGCGGAGGATGGCTCCAGGCGCTCGGTTTACCAGAAAGTGCTGGACGGCCTGGCCTTGCCCTGGCGTGACGAGAGCTACCAGGAGGTCCGCTACAACGAGGCCATGACGGTCGAGTTGAGCCGCAGTTCGACCGCGGCGCCCCTGCGCGGCCTGCTCTGCAACGAGGTCATCTTCGAACTGTCGGCGGGGCGCAAGCGGCTGCGGCTGCCGGAGAACCACTGGTTTCTGCATGAACTGGGCGAGAGCACCTTCACCATCGAGGAGATGCCCCCCGGCGAAAACGTGTTTCGGCCCATCTTCGAGGTGAACCTGCGCATCGTGCCGAGTCCGCAGGCGTTGCACCAGTACAAGGTCATGGCGGAAGACCTGGTGCAGGTCCATGCCGGACTGGCGCGTGACGTGGTGTCGCGCACGGTGGTGCGCCGCAGCACCTTTGCCGGCGATGCGGTGCGCGAGTTGCAGCCCGAGCCCATGATTGGGCAGTTGCGCGAGGGCTACCTGGTGCTGCGCGAGGCGCTGGCCACCATCAGCCGGCATCCGGGTAGCGCCCTGCAAACGGTGACCCACCCGGCCCTGTATCGGTCCGGCGATCGGCCGGCGGCGGCGGCGTTGTACGGTCTGCTGCGCGGCCCCGGTACGGTCCTGGCCGCCGACGGAACGCCGGTGCGGCTCGGGAAAGCCGTACTGCGGCGGCCGTTGATGAGCACCGACCTTGAGGAGCACCGCCACATCAGCGTCCGCCTGGTAGCCCTGGCCCGGCTGTCCGAAACCGTGGCCACCCACTGCGACCAGACCGCGGCCCTGCTGCGCCATGAGCGCGGGCGCTGGGGGACTTCCCCGCGGGACGACCAGGCCTCGGTGTTTCAGACCACTTACCTGCCACGCATCGAGCTGCTCGACCGCCTGGCCGGCGAAGCGCGCGGCCTCTCGGCGAAGTTCCGGGCGCTGCGCCACAAGTACCCCTTCCTCCGGGAGGCACGGCCCCCGCACGGCGCCCTGGTTGCGACGCCGCTGTTTATGAGTCGCGTGGGCTATCGCGAGGTCTATTCGGTGCTGCGTCGCGCCGCGGCTATCTCCGGCCTGCTGGTGGACAGCGACAGCATCAAACTCCACTACCGTTCGCTCGCCTCGATGTTCGAGTACTGGTGTTTCGTCAAGACCATCAACTGGTTGCGCGATCACTATGGCGCGCCGGAACCCCGCGATTCGTTCAGTGTGGTGGGCGGCATTTACCGGCCCACCCTCGAACCGGGCCAGTTCTTTCAGTTCAGTCTGGATGATGCACACAGCCTGCGCGTCACCTACGAGCCGAGCATCTTGCCGTGGCGGCAGGCCAAGGCCGAGGGGCAGCGCTACGGGGCCACGCTGACGGCGAACCCGTTGCGGCCCGATATCTTCGTGGAGTTTCTGCATGGGGAGCACGTGGTGGCGGCGATGGTCATGGACTCCAAGGCCACCAGTCGCTTTTCCATGCAGAAGATTCGTGAGATGAGCGATTACGCACGGCAGATCTTTGAGATTAACTCGGGGCGGCAGCCGGTGCGGCGGGTGTTTATCCTGCACCGTGACGCCGAGTCCGACTACCTCTCCAACCTGCCCCCCCGGCGGCCGACGCAACTGCCGCCGACCATCGAGGTCTTCGGCGCCGCCGCCTGCGTGCCGGAGAAGGTCAACACCGTGCCGCCCCACATCGGGCGCCTGTTGCGCAGCTTCATCCGTTGTTGCCTGGCCTGGTCGCCGGAACCCGGGACCTCGGCGGGCACCGCGTCCTCGATGCGGTCCGAGGTGGATGCCCTGAACGGTGATGACGTCGGAGCGCCGCGGTCGCGCTTCGAGACCGCCTGGGACAGCACGCTCAGCCTGCCTGAGGATCCGACGGCGAGACTGCTCTGACGAACCGCCTGGCCGCCACCAAGGCCAGGCCGTGCAGGGTCAGGAGCTCAGGCCCCGGCGTCAAAGCGGGCAGATGGCGGCAGAAGAAAGCCGCATCACCCCCCACGGCCACGACCGGGCATGAGGGCGCCTCGAGGCGCTCGCGAGAGTCCGCCAGGAGGCGTTCGACCGCCCCGAGCAGCCCCAGGTCAACCCCTGCCAGAATGGCCGCTCGGGTGCAGGTGCCGAGGGAGGTTGGACACTCCTGGCACAGCTCCACCAGCGGCAACTGACCCGTGTGCTCGTGCAGGGCGCGCCGCAACAAGGCCCGGCCCGGCAGGATGGCCCCGCCGCGAAAGCGCTTCTGGGCATCGAGCGCTTCCGTGGTGATGCAGGTCCCGCAGTCCAGCACGATCACCGGGCCGGCATAGCGGGCCCCGGCCGCCACCGCGTTGGCCACCCGGTCGGCGCCCAGCGTCGCGGCGTCCACCAGCCCGAAGTCGACCTCGGTCACCATGGCGGCAGTGAGAAAAACCACCTCGCGGGTCGCCGCCACGGCCCGCAGGGAGGTCACGGCGGCCGGCACGACGCAGGCGGCCAGGCAAGGCCCTTGAAGCCTACGGAGTTCCTCGGGCAGGAGTCCTGCCACGAGGTCGGCCGTCGCCAGCCGCCGCGTCAGGGTGACCTGAGCGCCGACCACCTTTCCGATCTGCGTGTGCGTATTGCCGATGTTCAGCAGTGTCACCATGCCTGCAGTCTCCTTGCGAGGTCCGCACAATCTCATGTCGCGAGCCCGCCGACGCAAGCCACCCGCCGCGCCGGAGAATCTCGAATGGCTGCACGCGAGGGGACTCGCAGCCACCGCCACATTGCGGTATCTCAATCCTTCGTGCAGGCGGACGTGGCGCGCTACCTGTCCTCGGAGACGGTGGCGCCGTCGGCGGCGGTGAGCGTGGGAGCGGGTGCGGCAGGTGATGGAGATGAACATGCCCCCGCGTGAGCTGGCGGCATACCGCGGCGCAGCCGCTTTGGACTGCTGTGGCTAGACACAGCTTTCGCCGGCCACCACCAGGCCGGCGCGGCTCGCCGCGCCAAAGCGGCGTCAAGCCGCCGCAGTCCAAAGATCGCCTGACGGCGCTCGGTAAGGTCCCGCGACGGCCACCACCAGGCCGGCGCGGCTCGCCGCGTCAAAGCGGGGTCAAGCCGCCGCAGTCCAAAGATCGCCTGACGGCGCTCGGTAAGGTCCCGCGACGACAGCTTCGGTAAGTTCTGAGGCGCGCTTGGACATAAGGGGATACGGCTGAAGCGGAGCACAACAACCCCCGCCCCGCAGCAGCAGTCGGCCGAGATCCTGCTGGGGGCTGGCCCGCTGGGACCGGCTGAGTTGTGGCAGGCGGCCTGGGCGACGCGCGAGTGCTTTGACGCCCTTGAAGCCAAAGGCCTGATGATGTACGGCCAGATGACGGCCGCGGAGATCTTGTGCGCCTGCGAGGATGCTAAGCCAGTCCTCGGGTGGCCATTGCGCAGGGCTCCGCTTCCGTGCGATATCCTTGCCTTCCTCTCGCCGCAGGCTAGCTTCGTAGGAGTTGCACGATGGCATGTGCTTTGTGGCATAGCGCGGTGAGGTGGTCATGCCCGAGATAAGTAGGTTCTTCGGGGTCATCATCCGCATGTTTGCGGAGCCGGCAGCACAACACAGCCAGCCCCACTTTCACGTTTACTACCAGGACCAGACCGCCGTCTGTGGCATCGACCCGGTTGAGTTGTTGGCTGGCTCACTGCCGAGGCGGCAGCAGCGCCTCGTCGAGGCGTGGGCCGAACTGCATCAGGAGCAACTGCAGGAGGACTGGGACCGGCTGCAGTCCGGCCGGGCGCCAGTGCCGGTGGAGCCTTTGCACTGACAAGGGGGCAGCATGAAGCATCTAATTCACGCGGTCGCGAGCTTCACCGTCGTGGCTCCCTATACACTGCGTGTGACGTTTGGGGACCAGACGGCACAGACGATTGACTTCCGTCCTGTGCTCAGGGGCGAGCTGTTTGGTCCACTGCTCGATCTCTCTCTGTTCAACCAGGTTCGGCTGGACCCGGAGGTCCACACGTTGGTGTGGCCGAACGGTGCCGATTTCGATCCCGCCACCCTGCATGACTGGCCGATGTACGTGGATGTGCTTGCGGCGCAGGCGGAACTGTGGGGGGTGACAGAGGTGAAGGTCGCCGAGACCAAGGCGAGCTACGGGTGACGCTCGCCGCTGTCGGCGGGCCACCAGGGCGAGCGCTTCCGGGGGTCGCGGCGGCTCAGCGGGAGCTTCGCCGACGCATTCGTCTGTGCCTCTGGGGCTTGGGCTGCGGCAGGAGTTTCAACTCGGCCTGTTTCTCGCTCACCGCGCCCTACAGGGCATACTGCGGGATCTTCAGCAGCTCGCCGTCCTTGAGCGCCGACTGGTGAGCGACGATACCACTGACCGTCATATTCAGGGATTGGGCCACATCCACGAGGGGCTTGCGCTCCAGCAGAATCGCCTCGACGAACTCGCTCATCAGGTAGCCGTGCGAGCCGCCGTGACCGCCAGCGTCGACCCCAGGAGGAAGCGGCGGCCGCACGATGGCCGGCGCCACGTAGTCCTTCTGATCACTCTGGAACTTGCCGTAGAACGTCCCCTTCTGCGTGCGAATTCGGCCCATCTCTCCACCCGCACCCGGCGTATCCCAGCTCACCGCCATCCGGGCCATTCCGCCCTCGCTGGTGCGGAACAGCGCGATCTCGGTGCCGAACGGATTTCCGTACGGGTTGTTCTCCGGCTTCAGGTGATCGACCGCGCTGGGCAGGCCCAGGCAGGATACCTCGGTGAAGCTCCCGCCGGTCACGCCGATATAGTACGCATTCGAGTGTGTGGGATACCACTGCGGCGGCAGGCCTGTGCGCCATCCCTGGTGCGCGGCCAAGGGCGTGCCGAAGTAGTGCCAGTACTCGCCCTCGGCGTAGATCACCTTGCCGAGGGCTCCGGCCCTGTACATCTCCCGCATGGCAAAAAGGTCGTTGTGGTAGTACGACGTTTCGAACATCATGTACGTGCGGCCGGTGGTCTTGACGGCAGCGAAGAGGGCCTCCGCATCCTCCAGTGACCCGAAGACAGCCGGCACCGCCGAGGCAACATGCTTGCCGGCCTTGAGCGCCGCGATGGCCAGCCGGGCGTGGCTCGGCGCGTCGGTGGCAATGAAGATCGCCTCAAGGGAATCGTCCCTGATCAGCTCCTCGCACGAGGGATAGGTCTTCGTGCAACGGCAGGCTTTGGCCAGCCCGGCGCACTTGTCTGGATCCAGATCGGAAACCGCAGCCACCGTCACGTTCGGGTGATCCTGGAAATGAAACGCCGCGCCGAAGCTGCACACGCCTTGTCCGGCGATGCCCACCCGGATCTTGCGGTCAGAAACAGGTCTCCAGTTCCGCGCGGCTTCCGGGTCGGTGACCGCCTGCTCAAATCCCTGGATCGGAGCGGCTCCGGCCCTGGCCTCCGGACGGGTGCGTCCCAGAGCCGAGGCTGCCTGGCCAGACGGCTGAACTGAGTCCTCGTGCGTCGGGGTCATGTGAGCCCTCCTCTGATCTGCATTCGTGGTGCTGGGCTGGACGGATCCAGCCGCGCGGGCTCAGGTCATCGAGCCCGGAACTCGCGCCTCGACCTCATCTACAGTAGAGCGAGGGCGAGGTAGAGGCAAGGGGGCGGCCAGGGCATGGGCGCAAGTCAGCTCCGTAGGGGGTTGCTTGTCTGAGACTTGCCGCAACCTCATATAGCACAAGGCGCTTCCCATTCCGCCCTTCGTCCGCCGCGCGCGGGTATGTAGTCGAGCCTCTAGGCGGGCTCAATGGGGCCGCGAAACCGGCTAAAGCCTCGACTACGTACGCATCGTGGCGCAGGCTGGACGTCTTATCAGGCTTCAGTCTTTCAACGGTGGCTGGCGCACCACGAAGGCTTCGATGGGGATTTCGCCGTCGCCGTTGGCGCTGATCTCGAGGGTGTGCGGACCGTTCGCCAGCCCCTTGACCAAGGTGACCGGGCTGGCGATCTGCGCCTCGGCGTTGGCGGCTGGGCGCCATGGGTCGACGAAGAGCGGCAGCACCTGCCAGGTGACTTTGTAGCCGTCGGGCAAGCTGTCTTTCTTGCGGTAGATGCACGGCCAGATGATGTTGAGATCACCCTTCTCGAACGAGATGCGGCCAGAAGCCGAGGTGAAGTCGGCCGCCTGGCTGCCTTCCCCGTCCGGGCCGGTCACGGACCCTGCCAAGCGGTACGACAGCGTGCCCTTCCCGATGTCGACGGCGAAGGGGGTCAAGGTCCACTCCTCCAGGCGTGGCAGAAGGCCTGCGCCGAGGGTGACGCGGCGGATGGCGGGCATCCAGATGTAGGGGCCTTCGGAGGGGAGGCTGGAGGTGTACAACTCGGGGAACTCGGCCGGGGCTTTGCCGTCAACGAGAATCCGGGCGGTTCCGGGGTTGGCGCAGGGCAGCGGCAGGACATCCACACGGTTGCCGCTGAAGCTCAGTTTGAGCGTTGCCCCTTTCGTGGAGGTGCGTCGGCCGGCCGGCTCCGTCTGCCAGGCCCCGAGCGCCTGAACCGCGGCGTCGGAGACCTTCACCGTGCGCACCGCGTCGGGATAGGTCACAGGATTGCCGGGATGGTGGCGGAAGTTGCGCAACACCAGGTCGGCCAGGAGCGTGTGCCCGGCGGGGTTGTGATGGACATTGCCATGCACGGTGTCGCCCATGAGCTCGTTGAGGCCCAGGTCGTGGGCCTGAAGGTAGACGCCCCAGTCGCGAAACACGGGCGCTAGTTCCATCTGGTACTTCTCCGCCAGGACATACCACTCGGCCACCGACTTGGCCAGCCCCGCCTGCGACTCTTGCAGCTTCTCCGGATCGCTCACCCAGGTGAAGTGATGCGTATGCACCAGAATGTCGGAGGAGGTGCGCTTGCGGACATTGGCGAAGAGGGTATCCAGGCTCGCGGCGTCACCGTAAACATGGAAGATGAGCAGATCGGCGTCGCGTGGGTAGAGGTCATGCACGCCGGTGCGGACCAGTGCCGGGGCGCCAAAACCGCCGATGGACTTGTTCTCAAAGTCAATGACCGCCCAGGGGAAGCGGCTGCGCAGCACGTTGACCATCTCCTGGCAGTGCATGCCCTGAGTGATGGACTGACCATAGAAGAAGATGCGCACCCGGTTGCGCCTCTCGGCGGTGCTGCTGGCCAGCAGGTCCATGGTGCGCTGAAGCCGTTTGCCGAACTCCGCCTCGTCGGGCACCGGTGGCAGCGCCGGGATACGCTCGCGTTCGAAGTCCTGCCAGAATGCCGGGACGCGGTTCCACTGGGGTGAGGTCTCGCTGGCCGTCAGGTAGTCATAGCACGCCCGGGCCTCCCACGCCTGCTTGCCGCAGACCAGGAAGACTCCCTTGCGGATACCGCCGGTGCCCAGGTTGCCGCGCAGACGAACGGCCACCTCGACCGCCCCCGCGGCAACCCCGGCCCGCTTCAGGTCCACCAGGAAGGGCTCACGCCAGAGCTGCCCCGGCGGCGTGCCTGTGGCCTTGGCGCTGTGCTCGGCGACCCGGTTGCCATTCAGGTAGACTTCGCCTTCCTCGTCGACGCAGAGGAACAGCAGGGCGCAGAAGGGCTGCGCGAGTTCGTCGGCGTTCACGGTGACCGTCTGGCGACACCAGGCCCAGCCTGAACGGGCGCCGAAAGCGTTCATCGGCGCCGCCCCGCGGTTCACGGCCGCGGCCTCCCAGCCGTCCAACTTCAGCCCGACCGCCTGCCATCCCGCCTTGACGCCAACCTGATCGGGGTCGAAGCGCAGCAGCCAATTCCGTTCGAGTTCCCGCGCCTTAAGGTCGCCCCCGGTCGCCGCCGCAAAGAGCGCTTGCGCCGCGGCGCGCCGGTCGCGCATCTCGGGGGTTTCCGGCACGACGCGGGGGAGGACCAGCAAGCCGGAGGAATCGAGGTCGCCGATGCCCTGTTCCGGGGTCCACCAGCAGGTCCAACTGTTGTCGCAGGTGCGGCGGACGTTCAGGTTGAAGCGGACCTGGCGGAAGGACTCGGGCTTGATACCGAGCGCGGCGACCGGAATCGCGATCTCCGCAAACCAGCGCCCCTTCTCGCTCTTCGCCGCGTAGACCACGGCCTTCTGCAACGCCGCCACCTGGGCTGGCGCGGTGCCGTACTGGTCGGGACAGACGAGGGTGCCGTCCGGGAAGAGATGCAGGAGAAAGATCGGCGCCTCGGGGTCGCTGGGCTCGCGAAACGCCAGTTCCAGACCGTCACTGCCGCCCCACTTGGGCTCGGACTTCAGCGGCTTCTCGGGATCCACCTCGACGGTCACCAGCAGCAGCAGGCGCGCCCCGTCAAAGCCGATGCGGGCGGTGCAGGGAAGCTTGGATGGCGCCTGGTAGATCTTGTTGACGCATTCGAGCGGCACCTTGCCCGACTTGGGCCATTCCCTCTCGTCGGCCACCCCGTCCGCCTTGAACGCCGCGCCGTCGAGCGTCTCGAGGATGTAGCGGGGCTTGAGTTCGGGCCGGGGGAGGCGGGGCTGGATGACGGGCATGGGCGTTACGCCAGCACCGAACTTGACCGGCGCAGAGGCCCGGCGCGCATCGGCGTAGAGCCCCATCTGGGCGAAGTCGGGGGCTTTGAAGTCCGGCAGTCGCGGCGGGATCGGCGCGGCCTCACGCAGCCGCAGATCGAAGCCGGCCAGGTCCGCAAAACCGGGGTCTTCGTACAGGTTCAGGTTAGTCTCGATGGTGCTGGTGCGCATGACCTTGTCCGCGTTGCTGACGGACAGCTTTCCACCGCCCACGTTGAGGTTGTTCGTGAAGGTATTGCCGTGCGCGTTCTGCGCGTCGACCGGCTCCAGATCCAGCGGCGCCAGCAGGCTGGGGTAGCGGCTGCGCCACGGTTCGGCCCGGAATAGCGCCTCCTCCGCCAGCAGTCTCTTGAAGCAGCCGCTGTCGCGCCCCTTGGCGGCATCTACCTTGGCGAAGCTGTCGATGCCGCGGCTGTGCAGGGTAAAGGACTCCTTGCAGTTCAGCGCGATATTGCTGGCGACCCGGTTGTCCTTGCCGCCACCCAAGTTGACTCCGTGGTCGCTCAGGGTGACGATATTGCTCTCGACGGTGGTCCCCGAGGTCATGTCGTCCAGGTAGATGGCGCGGCAGCCGCAGCCGTCGACTCCCTTGCCGAGGGCGTGGAAGAGGTTGTTGCGGATGACCGTACCGCGCTGTGACCAGTCCCGGGTGCAGGCATACAACGCCCCGGCGTCGCTGGAGAACAGGCAGACGTCGTGGACGATGTTGTTCTCGATCAGGTGATCGTTGCCGCTGAAGCCCACCGCCATGTGCTGAGCATGGTGGATCAGGTTGTGCCGGATCTTGTTGCCCACGCCCGACACCGTGGCGCCAGGACGGTAGCAGGCGACCACCCGGCCAAAGTGATGAATGTGGTTGTTCTCGATAAGATGATTGCCGGGCGTGAGCGTGTTGCGGATGCCGCCATTGGCCTTCACGCCGCCTTCGCCTAGATCGTAGAGATCACAGCCGACCACGCTGCAGTCGCTGCCGCCATCGAGGTCCACGCCCCAGCTCCCCGTATGACGCAGCGTGCTGCCGGAAAAGGTGACCGCTTGGCTGTTCCTGAGAACCACGGCAGTCGTGCGGCAATTCTCCAACACGAGGTCCTCGAAGCGCACATGTTCCACCTTGTCCGCCTGCACCAGGTTCTCGCGGACTGACACCGAGACCGGATGGGTGGCCAGCTCGGCGGCGGGCCACAGGTACAAGCGCCGTTGCGCCCGGTCCACGGCCCACTCGCCGGGCGTATCGATTTCGCCGATGGCATTGAAGGCGTAGAAGTGCCGGTCGGGCAGGTAGCCGAAGCCGGCATCCGCGGGCTGGTCGAGAGCGATGCTCTGTTCCTTCGGGTCAATCGCCTTGAGCCGCATCTTGCTGTCGGCCCAGGGCACGAACCAGAGACCGTTGAACCACAGTTCCGGCTCGCCCGTCCAACGCGCCAGGCGCTCGTTCTTGAAGCGGAAGCGGCCCTCGGTGTAGCGAATACCCATGTGCCCCGCCGACTCCGAGGCCCCCAGGCACTCGCCGGTCATCACAAAGCCCTCATTCGGCCAGCGCGAAACCGGCAGGCGCTCGTTGTCCTGATACAACCCGAGCGGGTATTCGATCTTGCCCTTGAAGCCGCAGCCGCCGTTGGCGAACCCCGGCAGTGGATCAAGCAGCGCCGGCGGCAGCTCGGTCCAAACCACCTTGCCCTGCGCCTTGGCGTCGATCAACTTCAGCACCACAGGATCCGTAACCTGCTTCCACGTCGCCAGCGTCACGCCGCCCGAGAGGATCGCCGTGCCCCGCTCCGCCGCCCGGTAGACCACCGGCGCCGCCGCCGTCCCGGAGTCCGCCGCCGTCAGCTCAAAGGGACGCGAAAGCTCGTACGTCCCCGGCCGCAGCGTGACCCGCACGCCTCCGGTCGGCAGCGCGCCGGCCTGCTTCAGCTCGCGGACCGCGTCGCGGGCTTGTTCCAGGGTTCGGAAGGGCTTGTCCGCCGTGCCCAGCCCCGCCGCCGCGCCCTGCGGTGACACCTGGAATTCGACCGCCGCCTGGGCCACCATGGCCCCACTGACGGCAAGGGTGGACAAGACCCGGATGAACATGCTGCTCTCTCCTTCGAACCCATCCCACGGAGAACCAGAAGGCGGTTAGGTCACAACCCTGAGCCGCGAATCCGAAAACGCAAGGTGAACGCCGGTCGTAACTACTCAGGATACGCAGTTGCACCTGAGTAGTCACCCCAGGATCTGGAGCGGCCGCGGCTCGCGGCCAGCCGACCCGACGGTCGGCGCTCCCAGGATGTGGAGCGGCCGCGGCCCGCGGCCAGCCGACCCGACGGTCGGCGCTCCCAGGATGTGGAGCGGCCGCGGC
>CAIZKT010001032.1:0-2017 GCA_903933565.1 uncultured Victivallales bacterium
GCCGTCACGAGTTCAAGAACGGCGTCACCCACACCATCCTGTAGCGTGAGCGACTCACCTTGAAGGCGACCACGCTCGCGCAGGTTCTGAAGTCCGTCGGTTACGCCACCGGCATCTTCGGTAAATGGCACCTGGGCGACGAAGCCGAGTATCAGCCCGGCAACCGCGGCTTCGACGAGGTTTTCATCCATGGCGGCGGCGGCATCGGGCAGACCTATCCCGGCTCCTGTGGCGACGCGCCCGGCAACACTTACTTCAACCCGGCAATCCTGCACAACAACACCTTCGTGAAGACGCAGGGGTACTGCACGGATATTTTCTACGAGCAGGCGACCCGGTGGATCGACGGATGCCGGAAAGCGGGCAAGCCCTTCTTCGCCTATATCCCCTCCAACACCCCGCACGGGCCCTACATCGCAAAACCCGAGGACAAGGCGCTCTATGCGGACAAAGGGCTGTCTGCGAACGCTCAGAATTTTTTCGGCATGATCCACAACATCGACGTCAACGTCGGCAAGCTGCTGGTCCAACTGGAGGCCTGGGGTCTGACCCGGGACACGCTGGTCATTTTCATGAACGACAACGGCGGCACCGCCGGCCTCGAGGTGTATAACGCCGGCATGAGGGGCGGCAAGCTCACCGCTTACGTGGGGGGCACGCGTGCGGCCTCCTTCTGGCGCTGGCCGGGTACGTTGAAGTCGGCGGACTGCAAAGCCCTCACCGCCTACCTGGATCTCTTTCCGACCCTTGCAGAGCTTGCCGGAGCGCCCCTGACAGCCGCGCTTAGGACCCAGATTGAAGGACGCAGCCTCTTGCCGCTGCTACAAAATCCTCTCGCGGACTGGCCGGGCCGCAACCTCTTCACCCATCAGGGACGCTGGGATAAGCTTGCGGATCCGAACACCTGCAAATTCAGGATGGCCTCGGTACGAAACACGCGCTGGGCGCTGGTCAGCGAGAAGGGCGGGAGTCAGCCGCAGTGGCAGCTCTTCGATCTCAGCGCCGACTATGGGCAGAAGACCAACGTCGTGTCTCAGCATCCCGATGTCGTCAAAGACCTTGCCTCCCAGTTCGACCGCTGGTGGGCCGCCTGCCTGCCGCTCATGGACAACGAACAGGCCATGGGGCCGGCCATCAACCCCTTCCAGGCGCGCTACTATGCCCAGTTCGGCGGCAGCCCGACACCGGAGGATCTCAAGAGTATGGATCCCAAGGGTGCGCTGACCTTCGGCAAGAAGCCTCCGGTTGCACGCGCCGCAGAGTCGATGGATCAGATGTGGGGCGACTCCAAGGTGCTGCCCGGGATTGAAAAAACGGATCGCGCCGCGCTCTTCCGTGACGAAAATTACGGCATGTTCATTCACTGGGGACTCTTCTCCCATCTCGGCGGCAAATGGCGCGGGCAGACCTTCTACGGCATCGGCGAATGGATCAAGCGGCAGATGCATATCCCGGAGGCCGATTACATGGCCCTGGCCAAGGAGTTCAATCCCAACGAATTCAACGCCCGCGAGATTGCCAAGCTGGCGAAAGAGGCCGGGATGAAATGGATCATCATCACCTCCAAGCACCACGAGGGCTTCGCGATGTTCAAGTCAGCGCATCCGTTCAACATCGTGGATGCGTCTCCCTTTGCCCGCGACCCCATGAAAGAGCTGGCTGAAGCCTGCAAGGCGGAGGGGCTGGGCTTCGGCTTCTACTACTCGCACTACCAGGACTGGACCGCGCCAGGCGGTTCCGGGGGACCGAAGCACAATCCGGATGGCAGTGCCGCCACGTTTGAACAGTATTTCCGGGAGAAATGTTATCCGCAGGTCAAGGAAATCTGCACGCAGTACGGTCCGCTGAACTTTGTCTGGTTCGACACGCCGGGTAATATGCCGAAGGAACTGGTGAGGGAACAGGCCGAACTGGTACGCAAGCTGCAGCCGAACGCCATGCTGTGCAGCCGCATCGGCCATGGCATGGGCGACTATGAGAGCAAAGGCGACATGGAGGTGCCCGCGCGAAACGGCGA
>CAIZKT010001033.1:0-13446 GCA_903933565.1 uncultured Victivallales bacterium
GGCGCCGCTGCGTCGGCGCCGCGGCGGCGACGCAGGGCCGCCCTCCAGGCGATCCGGCGCGTACCGGCCGGATCGGAATAGGAACCGCGTCGGCAAGTCTCATTCCGGTATGTCCGGTCGCAGCCAGGGGCGCCGCTGAACCCTGAACCCTGTTTTCCTCTCCGCCGTCTCCCTCTCCGTCTCCTGCAGTCGCCGTTTCCCCGTCTCGCCGTCTCGCCGTTTCCCGAACCCCAGGAACCTGAGTCGTCACCACCTACGGAACTGACCTGCGCCACCGCGCCCCCTACTCGGCCGGTTTCGTTTCGGTTGTGGCCAGGCCCAGGGCTGGGGCCAGCATCCGACCGGTTGGGCTGTGTTCGAAAGCGGTTCGGAAGGCAGTCGCGGCCTGGGCACTCTCACCGATCTGCAGGTAGGCAGCCCCGAGGAAGTAGTAGGCCTCGCAGGGGTCGGGGTTCAGCCGCAGTACCGGCAGCAGTACCGGTACGGCCTCGGGGGCCCGGTTCAGGGCCACCAGGGCGCCCCCACGGAGGGTGGCGATGGCGCGCGAATCCACGGACCGCACGTCCACCTTCTCGAGCAGGCCCAGGGCTTTCTGCGGTTCCTTCTGCAGCAGCGCGACGCGCGCCAGGAGCAGGAGGAGGTGTGGGTCCTGGGGCACGAGCTTCAGGCCGCGGTCGAGTTCCGTCAGGGCCTGATCCGCGGCTCCTTTTGCCAGCAACTGCCCCGCGATCCGCAGGTGGCGGCCGGCCTGCTGCTCCGGGGTGTCCGCGGCGACGCCGGTGGTGCCGAGTTTGAGGTCCAGGGCCGCGCGGTCGATGGTGTGGTTAGCAAACGCCAGGTAGGCGTTGAGGTCGCGCACGTAAGTCGACCCCAGGCCCGAGAGGCGGGCCAGTTCATGGCCATCGTCGGCGACCACCACGGTGGTAGGCCAGGCGCTGACCTCGAGTTGTCCGGCGATCACGTATTCTGGATCCAGGACGGACGGCCAGGGCAGGGTCTTGGCAAGCTTGGTTGATGCATCGGTTGACTCCAGGCCGCTGAAGACCACCAGGGTCTGCACGGTCGGGAGGCCCTGCAACGCCATTTTGAGACCATCGACGGCACGGGAGCTTTGTTCCTGATCGGCCCGTGCGAAGAGCATGACGGTGGGGCGGTCGGCCAGAGGGACACGCACCTCAGCGCCGTTCAGGTCCCGACTCTGAATTCGGACGGGCGCCGCCGTCTCCCTGGCGGCAGTCCGGGCGCCGAAGGTGAGCGCCAGGACCGTACTTGCGGCAGCCGCCGTCGCGGCCAGCGAATGAGCAGCTCTCATTTCGGCGTCTCCTGTGCTTTCGGGGGCGTCGGCGGGGGCGTGGCCGCCGGGGTGTCGGCCTTGGGCGCCTCAGGCTTCTCCGCGCGGGGCGTCGGCGGGGGCATGGCGGCGGCCGGGTCGGGGTTAGCGGCGGCCGGGTCGGGGTTAGCGGCGGTCTTGTAGACGACCGGGGTTTCCCGGTCGTAGTTCAAGGCCTGGTGACAACCGGCGGCGCACTGACCGCCCGTAGGGCTCGGGACGAAGCGGATCGGGATCTGCCAAGTACCATAGGGAACCGACTCCTGGACGTGCATGGGGTTCGCGCTGGCGTGGGTGCTATGGCAGGCACGACACGAGCGGCCTCGGGCCCGATTGACGTGGAGGTAGTGCAGGTTCTGGTCGCCGTTACGGAACCGCGTCACGGTGCGGGTGATGCTCATGAGCGCGAGTTGCGGCTCATGGCAGGTAAAGCAGAGCGCATACTTATTCACGTCGAAGGTGGTGTAGAAGGTTGTCGGATGGGCCTTGGTCAACCGGGTTTCGTTGTCCCCGCCGTGGGGGCTGTGGCAGCCGCTGCAACTGCCTTGGGCGATGGGGCCGTGCTTGAACTTCTTGGGGTCGAGTACCTCAGGAAGCCCGGGGACGGCCGTCAGGCCCGGGCGCTCGATCTTCTTGTCGTGGCAGGTCATACAGACCTCGCTCGGCGTTGCGCGCATCAGCCTCGCCAAGTTGCCGCCGTGCGGGGTGTGGCAGGTCAGGCAGCCCTGTTCTCCGAAGATGGCCCCATGGGGGAACTTGGCGTCGGTGAACTCCTTCTTGGCGTCCGCATGGCAGGTGTCGGTACAGAGTTGCACCGGTGGTCGGCGGGTCAGCATCGGGTAGTTAGAGGCGTGAGGGTCGTGACAGGAGATGCAGTCGTCTTGGGCCGCTTTGTGCGGGAACTGAGCTTGTTTCATCTGCGCGATCATTTCCGCGTGGCAACTCAGGCAGAGATCGCGGCTGCGGGCGAGCAGGAGTTTAGGTAGCGGGGCGCTGTGAGCGCCATGGCAGGCGCCACAGTCCATGGCGGCGACGGGTCCGTGCCGCATGCGCTTACCTTGAGTGACGCTCGTATGGCACTTCTCACAGAGCTCGTTCATGTCCCGCCCCCGCAGGAGCTGCTTGCCAGTGGCTCCGTGCGGGCCGTGGCACTGCAAGCAGTCGCCGGTGGTCAAGGGTTTGTGGACGACCGCGGCGCCGGTCAGGTCGAGCTTGTGACAGAAGGTACACATTTCCGTCTTGGTGCGGACATACTCGAAGGTGTGCTTAGCCGGGTCAACGATTTTGTGGCAAGCATCGCAGCTGTTGGTGACGACGGGCCCGTGGAGTGCGCGGTAGTCTTTGACGCCGGGGTGGCATTCGGCGGTAACGCAACCGCTGGCCGGGACGGCCGCGGTCGGCGTCGGCGCTTTGCGGGGGGGCTTCGTCGGCACCGGCGTCGGGATGAGTGTGGCGGGCTGGGCGGTTGGCGCCCCGGCGGCCAGCGCGGTCTTGGCTGCCGCTGCGGGGTTGGGGCCGGGCTGCTGAGCCAGCGCGTTCGCGCCCCGGAATGCCAGCGCCAGGAGTCCGGCAAGGATGAGTTTTTTCGCCGCCTTGTTCATTGCTCACCTTATCTCGTGGACTGGGCCCCGCCGGGTTTTCGGCGGGCGCCGTCAGTCTGTGTCGCGGTCCGCTCGGGTCAGACGACCCCCAGACCCGCCAGGATGATCAACACCACCAGCGTCATGCCGATGACCATCGCCACGATGCCCACGATGATGGCCGCACGGCGATACCAGGTTGGCGCCAGCGGAACATAGCGTTCCTCGAGGCTGCCTTCGCGCAGCAGCCGGGCGTACTCGTCCCCGCGTTCGTGTTTGAACTCAGCTTCCGGGATGCGACCGGTGAAAATGGCGTCGTCCACCGGGAACTTCTCCAGGCGCAGGTGGGCATTGAAGAAGTGGATGGTAAAGATAAACCCAATCGCCAGCAGGGCTTCGTATCCGTGGACAAGCATGGCGACGTTGAACGCCCAGCCGGGCAGCAGAAGGCTGAAGAACTGCGGGAACCACAGCAGCAGTCCCGAGATCCCGATGATGGCGGAGCCGCCGAGGTCGGCGACGTAATCGAACTTCTCCCAGTAGGCCCAGCACTCGAAGGTGGGTTTCTTGCCGCCCACGAAGAACCAGCGCATCATGCCGAGGCAGTCGGTCAGGTCGCGCAACTTAGGCAGCATGCTGGTCGGGCCAAAGAGCATTCCGCGAAGCCCGTGCTGGCGGAGTCGGCCGAGCAGTCCCAGGCCATGCACCGCGAAGTTGATGATCAGCACGACGGCGCAGACGCGGTGCAGCAGCCCCGCGGCGCGGACGCCGCCCAGCAGATCCGCCAGGGCTCTGGCCCAGGCCTTGTCGGCGTAGAACAGGGGCAGGCCGGTGAGGGCCAAGCCAAAGAAGCTGGCAATCCCCAGGGCGTGGTTGGCCCGATCCACCCGGTTGAAGCGGCGGACGGCGCGAGCGCTGGGCGCGGCGTGCAGCGGCGGGCCGTGCTTGAACCGTTCGATCGCGGAGCGCAGCAACCAGAGCAGCGAGTGCAGGCTAAAGAAGCCGAAGGAGCAGCTCATGACGACGACGAAATACCACCACACGGCGTGCAACAAGGGGTATCGCTTGGCGTCCCGGTGATCGGCATGAGACTGGAACTGTGCCAGTTTCGCGGGCGCGCCAGGATGGCAGTGCCGACAGGTCTCGATGCGGTTCTGCGCGCTCAGGCTTGAAGCGGGGTCCTCGATCCGGCGGATGTTGTGGGCCCCGTGACAGTCGCTGCAGCGGGCCGCGCGGGTGGAGCCCAAGTTCGTCACCTGACCGTGATAGCTTTGGCGGTAGGTCTCGTAGAAGGAGGTCCGCCGGGAGCCATCCGCGGTTGGTTTATCGTGGCAGTGTCCGCACTGGTTGACGATGTCGAGCATGAACGCCGGGGAGTCTGCCCGCGTGACGGCGTGGGCAGAATGACAATCCACACACACGGGGGCCTTGGGATCTCCCTTAGCGGCCTGCTGGCCATGCACACTGGCCTGATAGGCCTCGGTCACGCCCGTATGGCACTGGCCGCAGGTCTGGCTGATGTGCTGGCGATTGATCGAGGAGTTGGGGTTTTTCGCGGGCAGCACCAGGTGGCCGTCGTGACAACTGGCGCAGGTCGCCACCACCGTCAGGCCGCCCGTTTGCAGGGCTCTGCCGTGGACGCTGTCCAGGTAGCTCTGCACGAACTCGCGGGTGTTACGGCCGCCGGGTGTCGGAGTCTGCTGCTGCTGATGGCAGTCGGCACAGAGCCGGAGGATGTTCAGCGGGTGGACGCGGCTGCTGCGGTCGCTCTTGGTCACGATGTCGTGTCCGCCGTGGCAGGTGGTACAGGTCGGCGCGCGGGTGTCCTTCCCAGCGGCGGCCGCCCGGTGGGCGCCCTGTTGGTAACGCTCCCCCTCGCGGGCGTGGCAGGCGGCGGTGGCACAGCTCGCCGGCCCCAGCTTGGCTGGGTGTGGTAGGGTCAGGGCGTCCTGGTGGCAATCGGTGCAGGCGGTCTTGGCGTGAACCCCACCCACAAACAGGCCGTCCGCGATATAGAGCTGCGGGCGTACCTGCAGGCTCGGTCCCGCCGCGGCCTTGTCGGTGGCGTTGGGGCCTACCGGGGAGGTGGAGACGAGGTCCGCTTGCAGGGCCACCATGGTTCGCCGTTCCTCAGACGAGAGGGTGGCGATATGGCCCTGACCGTGACAGTTCTGGCAGCGCTGGTTGGCGGTTTGCGGGTTCGGGGGTCCGGCCGTGGCAGCCGGTGCCAAGGCCCAGCCGAGCAGCAGCGCCAGGCAGAAGACCTGGAACGAGCGGGAGCCTTTGCGGTCCAGCGCTGGACCAAATGGCAGCGTCATGACCAAGGTTGAGACCGTACCGTTGCCGCCGGGTGGCAGGCTTGCCTGAATCGTGCCAAGGCGGCCGCCCCCGTTGTCGGGTGCCTGGGCGCGGAAGGGATGTCTGGGCTGTTCATCGTGTTGCTCGACCACTGGGGCTTCACCCACCGGCCGACCAGATCCTTTTCCAGGTCAGGCCCCAATACCCGCAGGGATGCCCCAGCCGTCGGCATCCTGCTGCACCCGCAACCACTCGCGTGGACCGGGGACAAGAGAGACTCAGACCATCTTGAGAGCGGGCAAGCAATGGCAATGCCACTGGCACTATAAGTGCATCTAAGATGCTAGGCGGAAAATAGTTCAGATTGTGTACCATACGTCCGCTGCGGCCGCTGTCGGCACTCGTTGCCCGTCTGGCGCGGAAACCTGCGCAGTGGCGGCGGGGAAACCGGCGGTTGCCTGGGGCCGCGGCTCGTCGCGCTCCGGGTTGGCCACTCCGGCGCCTCAGTGGCCGAGGCCCAGGAGGCGCACCGTCATGGCGATAAAGATCAGGGCCAGCAGGAAGGTGCCGATACCGAAGGCCAGGAAGCCCGCCGGACGGACGACGCGCTTCCACTCTGACCATTCGTCACGGACCTTGATCTTGTCGAGTTGGCCGCTGGCGACGAGGCGATCGTACCAGCGCTTGCGCTCGTGCAGCATTTCGGTACGGGAAATACGGCCGGAGAAGATGACCGGATCCATCGGGAACTTCTCCGGGCGGAAGTGGACGTTGAAGAAGTGGAAGGTGAAGATGAAGCCGGCGGCCAGTAGCGCCTCGTCGCTGTGTACGATCATTGCCAGGTTGATAATCCAGCCCGGCAGGACCTGGGTGAAGGCGACGGGGAACCACATGATCAGGCCGGTAGCGCCGATGATGCCCACGCCCCAGAAAACCGCGAAGTAGTCGAATTTCTCCCAGTACGTCCAGCGGTCGAACTGTGGCCGTGGCCCGCGCCCCAGAAACCACTTTGTGTGGGCCCACCAATCGGTCAGGTCGACAAGGCTGGGCAGTGGCATGTCGGCGCTGAAGGCGACCCGGAGGATTTGGCGCAGGCTGTAGCGGCCGGTGGTGGGGTCGCGGAAGTCATTGCGCCGACGGAGATTCGTCTTGAACAGGCTGGCCAGGTGCAGCGCAAAATAGATGAAGGTAACGACCGCGCCGATGCGGTGCAGTCCGGCGGTCACTTCCAGCCCGCCCAGCGTGCGCACCATCCATTGCGCCCAGTGGGCTTCGTAGAATTTCAACGGCATGCCGGTTGCGGCCAGCATCAGGAAGCTGACGATCACCAGGAAGTGGAGGAACCGATCGAAGGGACGGAAGCGGACGAACTCGTCGTCGTCCTTGGCGGCACGGACCTTGGCGTCCCGGAAGGCGGCGGGGTTACGCATAAAGAGGAGGAAGGAACGCCCAAACCAGAACACGGTGTGGAGGCCGAAGAAGCCGAAGGTGCCGAGGACGATGCAGGTCATGAAGATGAAGGTCCAGTAGAGGCTGGGGTAATGCACTCGGTCGGTGTGGTCGGCGTGCGCCAGGTAGCCGGTGAACTTCTCCGAGGCCTTGGGGTGGCAGCGGCGGCAGGTAATGAGCTTATTGGCCGCGGCAATCCGGCTTTTCGGGTCGCTTTGCGGTACGATGTCATGGTGGCCGTGGCAGTCGTAGCAGGCCGCGACGCCGGTGCGGCCCAAGGCCATCGCTTTGCCGTGGAAGGTCTCCTTGTAGCGGCGCAGGCGGTCGGCATGGCACTGGCCGCAGCGCTCGTCGCTGTGCGACTTAAAGGTAGCTTCGCCGGGCTTGACGATCTGGTGGGCCGTATGACAGGTGGCGCAGACGGGTCCCCGCCGGTCGCCGCTGTCGGCCAGGCGGCCGTGGATGCTCTTGCGGTAGGTCTGCTCGACGCCGATGTGGCACTTGCCGCAGGTTTTGGGCACGTTGTCCCTGTAGATCGTCGAGGCTGGATCGCTGGCTGGCAGGATGTAATGCACGCCATGGCAGTCGTTGCAGGTTGGCGCCACGATCAGTCCTGAGAGGATCAGGGCGCGGCCGTGCATACTATCGATGTACTGCGCGGCGGCCTGTGGCTGGCGCACGTGCTCCTGTTCGACCAGCTCGGCGTTGCCGTGGCACTTGGCGCAGGTGAAGGGCAGCTTGAGCCGATAGGTGCGGGATTGGGGATTGCGGTGGGAGATGATGTCGTGGGTCCCGTGACAATCGGCGCAGTGGGCCGCGCGCTGGCTCTTTCCGGGGACCGCCTTGCCGTGGACGCTGTCGACGTACTGTTGCTGCTGCGGGCCGTGGCAGGTCGCGCATTGCGCCGGGGCCATGCGGACCGCGTGGGGGAGTTTCTGGGCCTCCGGGTGGCAGGCGACACAGGTGAGTTCGGCATGGACGCTGCCAGCGCGTATCGCCGGGTCGAGGTACAGCTCTGGCCGCGGCCCGAGGCCAGCGCTCGGGGCTTCGCCGGCGACCATGGCCTTGCGTTCGGCAGCGCCTAACTCGCCGATATGGGGCTGTCCGTGACAAGCCAGACAGCGGGGGTTCTGCACTTCCGCCGGCGATAGTTCGAGGGCATGCAGACGGCCCGCGGCGAGCGCCAGGAGGCCGATGGCGCGGGCCAGGCGCGAGAAGAGTGCCAGGGCTCGAGGCGGTTTCATCACGTGGGCAGCGCCTTCAACGAGGGGGGACTTTGGCTTGGCGTGGGCGTGGGGGGGTGAAATGCGGGTAGAGGGGAACGTCTCGGTGCCCATCTTTGCCCTCCAAGGTGCCCATTGCCGTCGGCGTGGTCAACCGTTCGGCAGGTGTCGAGGTTACCTAGAGGCCCGGGGACCACCCCCAGGCGCCTTCACGGCAAGCAAGCCACGTTAAGGATAGCGCCGAGGCGAGTGCGGGGCGTCGTGACAGATCAGGGCGCACTCGCCTTGGCGGAAGCCGGTGGAGCGGTACTCCAAGCGCTGGGTCACCGGGTCTGGACGGACGACGGTGGAATCGAAGTTGATGAGGTGCGCGTGGTTCGTTGCGGTCCCCTGAGCCGAGGCGATGCCATGGCTGTCATGGCAGACGGAGCAGGGCGTCTTGTAGTCAACGATGTGTTTGCTGTGGCTGCTGAACGACTGGTTGGCGAGGAGGCTGTTGCGTTCGTGACAGCGGTAGCAAAGGGCGTAGCTAGCGGCGCTTTCGGCGGTGTTGTCGACGGTTTCGTAGGGCTCGACGAGCAGCGGGCTGGAGCTGGAGCCGTGGGCGCCTCGGGTGGTGGTGGTGAGGCCGTCCGCGGCGTGGCAATCGGTGCAATAGATGAGGCTGGAGGTGGAGAGGCCCGGGCGCAGGCTGGGGACATCCAGATTCCTGCCCACCACCTCGACCGGATGGTAGGAGACGGCGGAGGGCGCGAACTCCAGGCGCGTGTCGGTCTGCGGCAGTTGGCGGGTGACGTGGGCCGCGGTCTGGGTCTGGCCGGCGTGGCACTTGAAGCAGACTTCGTGTTCGTACTGGGCCCGGCTGACGGCGGCGCCCGAGCTGTCGACGCCGTTGATCTCACCCAGGCGTGGTGAGAGGGTCGGCGCCGCCGCGGTTCCGGTGCGCAGGGTGTGAGGCTCGTGGCAGGCGCTGCAGGCGACGTTGTTAAGGCCGTGTGGGTTACGGACTCCCGGCGGTTCCGTGTGACGGCTGAGTTTATCGAGGTGGATGGCGACATTGGCGCCCTGATTGGGGCCGGGCAGACCGCTGTGGCAGGCGAGGCAGGTGTCGGTGACGTTGGCGCCCTTGAGCAGTTGGGCGCCGCTGGGGGCGGTGTGCTGGCGGTGGCAGGCGTCGCACTGGCCGTGCCCCGCGATGGTGGTGTTTCCCAGGCGATGGCAGGCGTTGCAGAGCTGCGAGCCGACGTTGCTGGTGACCAGGAACTTGCCCCACTGGTTGTTGTGGGCGTCGTGGCAACTGGTGCATTGCAGCTCCTGCCGTGCGTCCAGTTTCACCGCCTCAGGCAGCTCGTTCGGCGGCTTGAGGTTGCGGTTCATGGCCGCCAGGGTGGCGTCATAGCGGAACGAGATAGGATGGTCGTCGGACAGGTCCGTATCAAGGTTGGTCGAGCCCAGCAGCTTTCCGCTCTCGGTGCCGAGCATCGAGAGGGGCTCGGGGTTCGAGAGCACGCTGCCGAGAGCGATGGTGCCATCGTGGCAGGAAAGGCAGAGTTTCGAGGCGCCGGTGGGTTGTCCCGGCGAGGCGTTCAAGGAGGTGCTGGTGTAAACTTTGTAGGCCGACACGGGCACGGTGCGGTTCCAGAGCGGGCGGGTTGGCGCCGCGTTGTGGGGGATATGACAGAAGACGCAGACCTCCTGTTCGCGGCTGGCCTTGACGGTACCCGGGCCGGAGGCGGAGAGGTTGTGCGGGCTGTTCAGGATGGAGGTATTCTGGGCCTGGAGCAGCGCCGTCGCGAGCAGGATGGCCAGGGCCCAGATCTGGAGGCTGCGGCCTCCGTGGTTGGCGCGCCGACGGTTCCGTTTCACGGCCTTCTCTCCGGCAGATGGGTAAAGACTTGGACGCGGCGGTTGTAGGAGTCCGCTACCCAAATCTGGTTGCGCCCGTCGATGCAGAGGCCGGCCGGGAGCCAGAATTGGCCAGGGCCGCGACCCTCCTGTCCAAAGCTGAGGAGCAGGGCGCCGTTATCATCGAAGACCTGAACCGCTTCGAAGTTGCTATCGACCACGTAGAGGTGGTCCTGCGGGTCGACGGCGATGCCCTTGGGCTGACCAAAGCAGCCCGGCATGTCGCCCTTGACTCCGATCTGCCGGAGGAATTGCAGGTCGGGGGAGAACTGTTGGACGCGGAAGTTGAGCGAGTCGCTGACGTAGAGCCGCCCCTGGCTGTCGACGGCGACGTTGGTCGGGAAGTTGAACTGGCCCGGGGCGCTACCGCGTTGCCCGAGGCGGGCGAGCTCGCGGCCGTCCAAGGCGAGGCAGACGACCTGGTGTGCCAGGGTATCGGCCACATACAGCCGTTCCGGCTGGCGGGCCAAGGCCAGGCCGGTGGGCCGGGCGAAGAGGCCGCGGCCAATCTCGCCGAGCGCCCGGCCCTGGAGATCGAAGACGTAGACGAGGTTGGCGGCCGAATCCGCCACGAACAGCCGCTCGGCGCTGGGGGCGCAGGCGATGCCGACGGGTAGTCCGAAGCGCTGGCTGGCGGTCGCCGGACGCCATTGGGCATAGGTCCGGGCCGCGAGATCGAACACGTGAACCGCCTGGTCGCCGCTGTCCGCCACGAACAGCCGGTCGCCGCCGTCGGTACAGACCGCGTAGGGAAGAACCAGGCCTCGCGGGGGCTTCCGGCCGAAGAGAACAGCCCCCAGCCGGTGCCGGAACGACACCCCGGCTTTCAGGTCTGCTTCCGTCGCGATCTGGCCGAGGTAACGGATTCGTGGCGGCTCGTCCCCGCCCGGCCAGACCAGGGGTTGCGCCGACGGCACGAAGATCGCGCTGCGCGGGGTGGCGCAACCGGCCGCCAGGGCGAGGAGCAGCCCCAGCGCCAAGCGTGCGGTCCTGGCGATAGGCGCCGCGGCCAGGGCGCGGCGGCGAGATCGCCGAGCGCGCCAAGCGGGAAATGTGCGAGGATTGCTGGCCGACATCAGAACTCCCGGCGCAGGCCGACCCGTAGAAGCTGGTACGAGCGGCTGTCGTTTCCCGTATCGAGCGCAGCATTGCGGAAAAGGAGGTGTACGGAGGTCTGGCGGAGCGACCACTGCAACTGCAGGTCCTGTTCGAGCCCCCGGGTGTTGCCCACCAGTTGGTCCTGCTCGTCCCGCCAGAGCAGGCTGGCGGAAGCATTGAGGCGCTCCGTGAGCTGGTGCTGGACCGCGGTTCCCAGGGTCAGCAGGTCCACCTTGTTGCTGCTGTCGGGGTAGTCGGTGAGGGTGTAGGCGCCGTTGAGGTGAAAGGTGGTCCCGTGGTCGAGTCGCTGGGCGTAACGGGCGGAAAGGCGGTCCGAGCTGAAGGGCACGATCGTGCTATCGTGGTTACGGTGCTCCAGGACGAAGGTCAGGCGCCAGACGCGGTAGTCGGCGCCGACGGTGGCGTCGTCGTAGCGGTTCGGAGTCAAGGGCAGGCGTGAGTCCGAGTCGATCGTCTGGTCCTGGGTGGCATAGCGGGCGTAGACCCCAAGGCCATTCAGGATGCCGCGCTGGAGGTCATAGCGCACGCCGACCGACTCGGTAGCGGTTGTGGTCGTGTTGGCGGGCGCGGGTCCGAGTTGGTAATCGATACGGACCCGCTGTCCGTCGAGGATGCGGCCGCCGATGATGCGCTTGAGTTCGATATGGTCACCGACCGCGGTCAGGGTGTAGTCGATGTCGGGGACGTAGGTCATCAGGCCGGTGAGGTCGGTCACGACCACCGAAGCGGGGATGATCTGGGCGCCGATCAGGGTGATGGGGCCAGCGTCGTTGAAGGTGGCCTGCGAGTTGATCACCTGGGTGGGGGCGGTGAGCGCGTCGTTCTCCTGGCGGTTGAGTCCGGCGCTCAGGCCGACCGTCAGCAGTCCGAAAGGGATGCGTTTGCGGTAGTCGGAAGCCAGTAAGCCGTAGGTCTCGAAGGAGCCCCCCGCGGCGCCGCGTTGCCGGTCTTTGAGGCCGAGTGTGCCGTGGGTGGTGAGGCTCTCGTGCAGCCGATGGATGAAGCTGGTCTCGGCGGTCTGCTGCGTCTCGTCGACGGCGCCGAAGGAGTGTTGTTCGAGGGCGTAACGGTAGCGGGTGCTGAAGGGCTCCGCGTGGCGCACGAACAGATTCTCTTCCCAGCTCGTCTGCCGCCGACCCCAGTCGCCCGCCTGACGGAAGTCCCGCACGGCGGAATCCAGGCGGACTCGGTCATCCTCGCCGAGTTGGAGGGTGTGCAAGAGCGCCAGGTCGCGGGTATCGAAGGCGACCTCGGAGGCATTGCCAGGAGACTCGTGTTTCCAGACTTGGCTGTAGTCCCAGGACAGCTCCTGGCGGTCGGACGGCCGGTAGTCCGTGTGCCAGGTGGCGGTATTCTGGGTCAGGTTATAGCCCGGCACGTCGCCGCCGGCGGCCTGGTCTTCCACGACGTGGGAGTACTCGAGCCGCGTCGGCAGCCACTCCGAGCGGAGGTCGAGGATGCCGCCGGAGGTGGTTACGGTGTTGTCGACGGAGGGGCCGAACTCGCGGTCCAGCAGGCCCCGACGCTGGCGCGAGTAGAGGGTTAGCCCAACCGGCTCCTTGCGCAAGAAGGCGCTGGAGACGTCCCACTCACGGATCATCCCAGTTTCGGACTCGGCGACGCCGTCACGATCGAACCAGGTTTGGCACAGGCCGAAGGTGCCGGACAGGCTCAGATCGACCAGGTTCGGGTGGTAGATGGCAGCCGTGGTGGAGAGCTGCAAGGTCTCTTCAAAGCGGTCTTCCTGGTAGGGGGTATCGCCGTCGTAGCCGCCCTCGCGGCTGTCGTTCTGGCGCCGGTAGAGGAGTTCGAGCGCCGCCCGTGGGGGGCGCAGCGACAGGGCGTGAGTCTCCGGGGTCTGCCCCACCACCAGCGGGACTTCCTGGGCACGACCCAGCCCCGCGCACCCCAGCGCCAACAGCGCGGCGGCGGTCTGGAGCCACGGCATGGCCAATCGCCGCCGAGTCACAGGGCGCCCCTCCCGCTCAGGGCTGGGAGGGTGTCGCCGGAGCGAGACCCGGGAGCGCAGGCTTGCCGCCGTCAGTGGCGGTCGGCCGAGTAACACGTGAACCGACATCCTCGATCTGTCCTGCCCTCCCCATCCGGCTGGGGTTCCACTCTGGGCGAGAGCGCCGCGGAGCCTCGCGACCGGCGCGGGCCTGTCCCTCGGAGCCCGTGATCTGCTTCTGCAAACGACTCAATCTACTACGTGCTAACAGGCAATGCTAAGCACCAGCAGTGCCAACCCCCAGAGGGTAGGCGCTAAGCGCGCGTCCAACAGGTAGTTCAAGCACTGAAACTCCAGCCAACTCCGGGTCGCGGGGATCCCGTTTGCCCAGCGCGCTGCGGAGACCTCCGCAGCCACGCGGCGAAAACAGCGGCGTCGGCGTCCTGCCGTCGGGCAGGACTCTGCCGCGCGCACTCCATAACTGCCGCCGCGTCCTCTGGACTGCGCTGGCAGCGGCCGCCGAGGGCGAGCGGGACCCCAAAGCGGCGTCGGCGTCCTGCCGTCGGGCAGGACTCTGCCGCGCGCACTCCATAA
>CAIZKT010001034.1:0-1679 GCA_903933565.1 uncultured Victivallales bacterium
ACCCTTGCCCTGGGCTGATGTAACGCTGGCCCTTCAGGCCGCCGGACCATGGGCAGTGCTGTGGTCGGCCCTTCAGGCCTGCAATATCGTTTTGTTGCCAGTAACCCAGGGCGACGGGCGGGTACACCCTTGCCCTGGGCTGATGTAACGCTGGCCCTTCAGGCCGCCGGACCATGGGCAGTGCTGTGGTCGGTCCTTCAGGCCGCCCGTTACGGCAACTCGATGTCGTCCACCCCGGTGGCGGCTGCGGCTTGCCGTTCCACGGCGTGCAGTTCCGCCTCCTGGACCGTTAGTTGGTAGTGCTGCCGCGGGTCGAAATCCGGGTACTGGTCGATGCGGTCGAGCACATCGGCCACCAGCTTCTTGAGGAAGATCCTGGGCGCCACGCCGACCTTGCCGCCGAGCCGTCCGGCCACCGCCTGGGCCAGGGCGTCCACATAGCTGTCGCTCGCCAGGAGTGATACGCGGTCAGGGGCCGTCGCATGCTGGGTGAAGAGATCACGGACCTTGCGGCCGACCTCGCCCAGGCGCCGCAGGTCGAAGGCCGCCAGCCGAATCTGCACCGCCCGCGGGTTGTCGAAGCGCGCCTCGGTGGCGAAGTCCACGTGCAGGCGCTGAGCCAGGGGTTCACTCCGCTGCACGCCCTGCGGCCCATCGTAAAACGCCGCGGTGCCGGTGATGAGCAGGTAGAGCCCGGGGAAACGGCCCGAGTCGATCTCGTCGATCCATTGCCGTAGCGCGTTGAGGCTCTTCTCACGCACGTCGCCGCGGGCGCGCTGGATGGTCTCCACCTCGTCCAGCACCAGGTATAGCCCCGCATGCCCCGAGTCCCGCAGGACCATCAGCAACCCCTGTAGGAAACCCATGGCGCCATAGTGGTCGATCTCGCCCTTCACCCCGGCTTGGCGCTTCACCGCGGCCGCCACATTCGGCTGGCCGGCAATCCAGGCGGCGATGCCCTCCGCCAGGGCGGTGTCGCCGGCGACCATGGCGGTGCGGTAACCGCGCAGGGCCACGGCGAACATCGGCGCCCGGCGGCTGATGGCGGCGAGCCGCTTTTCCATGAGCTCGGTGGACTGCTCCACCAGCGCCGCTTCGCTGGTAACGGCCGTACCGCCTGCCGCCAGCACGTCCTGCTCCAGGGTGTAGAACCAGCCGTCCAGGATGGTCCGAAGTGCCCCCGCCGGGGTGTCCGGCGTGCCCAGCCGCTCCATCAGGCGCCGGTAGACCGTCTCCAAGCGGTGCAGGGGCGTCTCGGTCTCGGAAATCTGTACCTCGGAGGTCGCAAACCCCGCCTGCCGCGCCTGCTCGGAGAGCCAGCGCGAGAGGAAGGTCTTGCCGGTGCCGTACTCGCCCCGCACGGCCTTGAACCTGGCGCCGCCGGCCTTCACGGATCCCATCTCGTCCCGCAGCACCACGTCGAAACGCTCCAGGCCGACCGCCAGCAGGTCGAGCCCCGACGCTGGGACCGTCCCCCGGCGCAAGGCATCGATGACTTCGTCGCGGCGCTGTCGGCTGACGCTGTGCATGTGCTGTTACCCTATACCATCGGACGGCGGTGGAGCCCACCGCATCTCCACCATTCCCTTGGAGAGGCGCCTGGCCTCAGGCGCGGCGGTGGAGCCCACCGCATCTCCACCATTCCCTTGGAGAGGCGCCTGGCCTCAGGCGCGGCGGTG
>CAIZKT010001035.1:0-7463 GCA_903933565.1 uncultured Victivallales bacterium
CCCCTCGTCCGCCGCGGCGGACGAAGGGCGGAATGGGAAGCGCCTGGTGTCCTACGAGGTTGCGGCAAGTCTCATCCAAGCAAACCCCGGCGCGGCCAGCGCGGCCTACTCCGCGATCAGGCCGAACTTACGGGCCCGATAGCGCAGGGTGTCCCGGTGCAGCCCGACCAAGGCGCTGGCACGGGTGATGTTGCCCTCGGAACGCAGCAGCGCCTGGCGGATCAATTCACGCTCGACCGATTCGAGGCTGAGCCCCTCCGCTGGCAGTTGGATGGCCGCTGGCGGCAGGGCCTCGGGACTGAGGGCCGGACGAGCGACGTCCAGATCCATGCCGCGAATCTCCGGCGGCAGATGGTCTACCAAGATCGTGTCGCAGGTCTCCACCACCATGATCCGCTCCAACACGTTCTTCAGTTGCCTGGCGTTGCCCGGCCAGGAGTAGCGGCAGAGCAGACTCATGGCCCCAGCCGAAACCGACTTCACCGCCGCTTCCAGTTCGCGGTTCAACTGCGCCACAAAGTGCGCCACCAGCGGCGGAATGTCCTCGCGGCGATCACGCAGCGGCGGGACCACCACCGGGATCACATTCAGCCGGTAGAATAAGTCCTTGCGCAGTGAACCCTCCGCCACCGCCCTCGCCAAATCGGCGTTGGTGGCGGCGATGATACGGACCTCGATCGCAATGTCAGCCGTGCCGCCGACGCGCCGGAAGTTCCGCTGCTCAATGACGCGCAGCAGCTTGGCCTGGAGGGTCAAATCCATGTCACCGATCTCGTCGAGAAGAATGGTCCCGCGATGCGCCAGTTCAAACAGCCCCTTCTTCTGCCCCTTGGCGTCGGTGAAGGCGCCCGTCTCGTGACCAAACAGCTCGCTTTCCAGAAGACCGCAGGGAACTGCCGCACAATTCACCGTGATGAACGGCCCCGGCGCGTCGGAGCCCGCGTGAATGGCCCCGGCGATGACCTCCTTGCCGGTGCCGCTCTCGCCCTGGATGAGCACCGTCGAGACGCGGCTGGCCGTGATGCGCCGGATCTGCTCCCGAATGCGCCGACTGGCGCTGCTGGTGCCGATAAAGCGCTGCACGTGGCCCGCCGCGTCGTCGTCGTCCCGGCCGTGGCTCAGCAACGGCGCAATGGCCCGCAACACCGCCGCCTCGATGGCGTTCAGATTGATCGGCTTGCAGAGGTAGTCGAAGGCTCCCCGTTGGAGACATTCCAGGGTCACAGCCTCACGGTCTTCGGCCGTCAGCATGATGACCTTGAGCGCCGGCTTTAGCTCGAGCAGCCGACTCAGCGCCTCCATTCCCCCCATCCCCGCGAAGCCGATGTCAAGCAAGACTAGGTCGTAATGACCCGCGGCCACCTTCGCCAGCGCCTCCTCGGCCGAGTCCGCTTCGTCAAGGATCAGATTCGCGTGCTCGGACAGGCGCTCCTTGGCCGCCCACCGCGCCAGTTGATCATCATCCGCCACGAGGATGCTGCAGCGCTTCCTGGTCATCGCGGCTGCCCCTCCCCCGCGATCCCGTGTGCCGCCGTCCCGGAGAGCGGCCCTCCCGGCGGCAGCACCCCTGACCGAGTAGGCTGGGGTGGCACTCCCCCGCGGTGCTCGAAGGAGCAGGCCACGTGGGTCGCCTGCAGACTGGCTTTCTCGGCCTCGGAGAGCTTGCCAATGGCCTCATAGCGCTCCCCCATGTCCAGCCGCCGGATGTCGCGCAGAACCGCGGCCGGGCAGAACTCGCCGATCCCCAAGGGGCAGTGGCAGGCCAGGCCGAACAGGTAGGCGTCGACGGCCGAACTTCGGCGATCACTGATGCCGGGCTGGACTCCCGTCGGCGCCGGCAGCAGCCCGTCCTCCTGGGTGACCGGAAGCAGAACCTCGAAGCAGGCGCTGGTTCCCGTCGTACGCAGCAGACGGATCGTGCCGTGGTTCTGCGTCACCAGCATCCGGCTCGTCGCGAGCCCCAGCCCATGGCCCCCTTTCTTGGTCGTGAAAAACGGTTCGAACAACCGAGCCGCTACCGCGTCGCTGACCCCAGGGCCACTGTCCGTCACCCGAATGGCAATCAGATTTGACTCGCGTTGCCAGGTCATAGACACGCTCACCTCGCCCCCGGCGCCGGCCGCCTCGATCGCGTTGAGCAGCAAGTTCAGGCAAACCTGCTGCATCTGCTCCCCATCCACCAGCGTCTTGGGCAGAGCCGCGTCGACCCTCTTCAACAGCCGCACCTTGTGCTTCTCGGCATCGGCGCGCAGTAAGGCCAGGGTCCGCTCCAGGATGTCGGCCAGATCGCAGAGGCGGAAGTGGGGGCTGTGCGGGCAGGCGTAGGAAAGCATGTCCGTGGCAATCGCGACCACGCGGCCAATCTGGGCCTGAATCTGGGCCAGCACCGCGCCGGTTTGCGCCTCGCGGCTGTGGGCCTGGAGCACCTCCAGCGCCGAGAGCACCCCGTGCAGCGGCGCCTTGATCTCATGCGCCAGGCCCGAGGCCAACTGGCCGACGCTCGCCAGACGATCCGCCTGGACAATCTGGGTCTCATGCAGCAACTGCAACTCCCGGTTCTTCTCGTGCAGCGCCGCCAACATCGCGTTGATGCTGGCGGCCAGACGGCCAAACTCGTCCTCCACCAGCACCTCGCAATGGACGTTCAAATCTCCGCCCCGAATGCGGGTGATGGCAACCATGAGCTGGGACAAGGGACGCTGGACCACCACCCAGATCACCACCAGCACCGTCGCCAGGATGACCAGCATGCCGACCAGTTCGTAGTACTCCAGCATGCGTCGGCCAGGATAGGCCGCCAGCGAGAGGTCGCGACCCGGTGGGTCGATGACCACGGCGGCCAGAAACGCCAGGGCCGGGTTGTCAATCCCCCGACACGCCTCCGAGTGCAGCGCCGCCGTGGCCCGCATTCCCCCCGCGCCGCCCTGCGTGCCGAGGGCCGACGCCGGAGCAAGCGTCGAGCCGACCTCCTCCGGATCCGATGACGAAACTACCTTCCAGGACGGATCTACAAGGGCTATCCGGCGCGCGCCCGAGACTGTCTGCAACTCCCGCAGGAACAGGTCAAGCCCCGCCGCCCCGCCCCCGCTGAGTTGACGATGGACCGCGGCCGCCACCACGCGGGCCTGGGTCCGCAATTCGTCGCCCAGCCGGGCCGCCGCCACCTTCTTCATGAGGTACGCATCAAGGGCAACCGTACCCCACACGCACGCCAGAAGCGCGATCACGATCTTGGCGGTGATGCGCTGGTGAAGAGCCAGGAAAGCCTTGCGGATGAGTGTGAGCATGGGGCAACCGCAACGAGGACCGATCGCCTTACCGTAGCAATGCCTTGACAGAAATCACCGAACGGCTACCTGTCTCCGCTCCGCGTCCGCCCCCCCCCACGCGCGGTCGTCTCAACAGAAGCAAGCCGACGATGACCCAGATGGAGTTATTTCAGCCTGGGCCGTAGCCTTCTGGGAACAATGGAAAAGAAGATACCGCCAAGACCGGGGAACTGCAAGAAAGACTGCCGGTCCGGCGTAACCCCTCAGAATCTGTGAAAAAATCGGGGGCGAAGGCGGAATCGGTATCGGAGTCGTGCCTGGATGAACCACGTAAAGTGGCTTGTGGACGGCGGCGCGGGCATTCCTTCACAGCTTCTCAGGAACCCGGTTTGAGCGTGGCGCGTCCCCGTTTGTAGTCCCGCCTTCAGGCGGAATCCCTCGTCTCGGAGACGGACTTCCCTTTGCGTCTTGGCGTCTTGGCGAGCTGATCGTCATGCTCTTCTCGAACCGACAAGAATGTCATGCACCCCGTGTCAATCCCCTGCATGCAGAAAAGGGGCTATTCCATACGAACGTCGCCGCTGGCGGCCCGTTTGGCGCGCCATTTCGCGGGCTCAGCGGGTCCGCGGCCGGAAGCGTCGGCGAGCGCCGCCGCTTGCGCCTGGGGCCAGGCGCCTCTCCAGAATCCGCTGGAGATGCGGTGGGTCGCCACCGCTTGCGCCTGGGGCCAGGCGCCTCTCCAGAATCCGCTGGAGATGCGGTGGGCCGCCGCCGCTTGCGCCTGGGGCCAGGCGCCTCTCCAGAATCCGCTGGACCGGCGGTGTTCAGCCGGCAGGGGTACGGCTGATCCAGCCCAGGATGGCCCAGACGGCGAAGGGCGGCGCCAGTACCAGACCCATGAACACGCCGAACTGGGTGCCCTCGATGTCGCTCAGGGCGGTGTTAAAGAACTCGGCCCGACCGACACACATCAGCGTCACCGCCTGCATCCACACGGCCAACGTCGCGACGCCGATGGAGCCGGCGCTGAGGTAGGCGCCCAAGGCAAAGACGAACAGGGTGAAGAGCGCCAGGACGCCGGCAAGCCCGGCACAGAGCAGCGCCAGTAAGATGATGCCCGGATAGTACAAGCCGGGGAAGAAATCCAGGACCGTCTGCCACGCCACCGCGAGAGGCGGCACGGCGGGCGGAACCGGTTTGGCGCCATCCGCCAGCACCGTCCCCGCCTGCAGATCATAGCCACACGCCGTACACAACACCGCTGCTTCCTCAAGCGGCATGCCGCAGTTCGGACAGAACCTCCCACCGGCAACCGGCGCGGCGCCGGGCGCGGGGCGAGCCGGCCCCGGCCCACGCTCCCGACGCAGATCAGCGGTCTCCATGGCCACACCTCCTGATCGCCTACAGCCTGAACCGCTACCGCCTTCTGAATCCTCCGGGAACGGGTGGGTTCGCCGGTCTGGATGTCCAGTCGCGCCTCGTGGAAGCCCGGTTGTCCGCCACAGTGATGGGTCTGGCCAGGCGTGGTTTCTGGCACTACTATACAGGAAGGTACAGGCGGAGTCTTGAGTCTGCACACAGCGCCCAGGAGCGTGCCGCGCATGCAGATCCTGCCGAAAGTGGTCAGGTTCAGGGTCCAGAGCGTCCGTCGGCGGCTTTTGCTGCTGCTGTTCGTGCTGCTTGTCGCGTTTGTTGCCGCGCTGCTCGCCCTGGCTCTGAACCAGCGTCAGCAGGGCGCCGATTTACTAGCCTCCCGCGAGGAAGAGATCGGCCAGCTTTTCCGGCGCCTTGTCCAACTGAACGGCAGGCCGCTGGAGACCTTCGTCTACGACTACTCCAGTTCGGACGCGATGGTCGATTTCGTGGATTCCGGCGATTCTTCCTGGGCCAGTGTGCATATCGACCCGCCGCTGCGGACCTTCCGGGTACACTCGGTGTGGGTGTACCGCAGCGACTTCACTCTGGTCTACTACGGGGCGCTGCGCAAGGCGTCTTCCATGTGGGAGATTCCGGCGCTGAAGGCACGTGGTCCAGAGCTGTTTACGGACCGCCAACTGGTCCATTTTTTCGCCCACGGTCCGGGCGGGGTATGGGAGATTTGCGGGGCGCCGATCCGCTTGCGGACGGGGGTGGATCAAGCCTCTGCCTCGAATGGCTACCTGGTTGCCGCGGTTTGCCTTGACGGCGACGTTCTCGCCGAGCTGTCGACCCTCCTGTGCGGTACGGTATCTCACGTCGCGGCGGAAGTTTCCGAAGGCCCGACCGTACGGGTTGACGGCAGCACGCTGACTATACGCTGGCCGCTGCCGGGCTGGGATGGCTCGCCGCTGGCCCAGCTCGAGGCGCAGGTGCCGGTGCTGGCCATTGCGCACCTGCGACGCTCCTCCGGGTATCAGGTCATCCTTGGCGCGGCCTTCGCCACCGTGCTGCTGGCTCTCCTGGGGTGGGCCCTGCGCGCCTGGGTGTCGCGGCCGTTGCGAGCCGTGGCTGCCAGCCTGAAAACCGGTAATCCGGACGATCTTGGCGACTTGGAGCACCGCTTGGACGAGTTCGGCCACGTGGCACGCCTGGTGCGCGGCTTCCATGTTCAGCACGCCGAGTTGCTGGAAGAGAACGCGCAGCGCCTGCAAGCCGAGACCGAGCTGACGCACAGCCTGCAGTTTGAGCGTATGATAGCGGCCATCTCGACGGGGTTTGTAAGCCAGGTCGCAGAGAACTCCGACGCCGAATTCGACGCCGCGTTGCGCCACATCGGCGAATTTGCCGAGGTCGACCGCAGTTACGTGTTCCAGTTCACCCCTGACCTCACGGTGCTATCATGCACCCATGAGTGGTGCCGGGAAGGCATTGCCCCCGTCAGGCAGCGGCTGCAGGGCCTCACAGCCAAGGCTCTGCCGTGGAATTTCGCGCTGCATCAGCGCGGCGAGGTGGTCAACATGCCGGACGTGTCCGAGCTACCGCGAGAGGCCTCGACCTGGCGTGCGGAGCTGGAGGCGGAGGCGGTCCTCTCGGTTCTCTGCGTCCCCATGGCCTGTGGCGGAACCGTCCTTGGATTTGTCGGTTTCGACTCCGTGCGGCGGCAGCGGACCTGGTCGGAAAGCGTGGTGTCGTTGCTGCGACTGTCGGGAGAGATCTTCGCCAACGCGCTGCAGCACCAGCGTTCCGAGTCGCGTCGGCGGGAGTTGGAAGGACAGCTTGGGCATGCGCGCCAGATCGAATCGCTCGGTCGGCTGGCGGGCGGCGTAGCTCACGATCTCAACAACCTATTAGTGCCGGTCATGGGCTACGCCGACATCGTGCGCGACGAACTGCCCGCCGACCACCCTTCCCAGGCCGATCTGGCGCACATCCGGCGCGCCTCCGAGCAGGCCCGCGGCCTGACGCAGCAACTACTGGCGTTTGCGCGCCGCCAGGTGCTCGACGTGCAGGTCATCGACCTGGCGCATGAGGCTGAGGCGTTCCGGGGGGTGCTGCGCCGCCTGATCCCGGAGAGCATCGACATTGCCTGCGCCGCCGACCCGGACAGCGGCTGTGTCTGTGCCGATCCGACGCAGGTGCGCCAGATCATCGTGAACCTGGCCATCAATGCCCGTGACGCTATGCCACAAGGCGGGACGATCACGATCTCGATCACCAATGCAGAATTGGACGAGGCTTACGCGGCGGCCCACCTGGGCGCAAAACCGGGACCCTACGTCAGGCTGGCCGTCCGTGATACCGGCGTCGGCATGGACGCCGCCACCCAGGGTCATCTGTTTGAGCCATTTTTCACCACTAAAGAGGCGGGTAAAGGCACGGGACTTGGGCTCGCGACGGTGCATGGGATCGTGACCCAGCATGGTGGCCACATCGAGGTCATGAGCGCACCGGGCCGTGGCACCACGGTGACGGTGTTCTGCCGCGGACCGCGGCGGTCGCCGTGGCGGCGCCGGCGGTGCCCGCCGGGGCAGACGCCAAGGCCCCTGGGGACGGCGTTCCGGTCACCGTGCTGGTAGTGGAGGACGCCGAGGATGTGCGCACCTTCGTCTGCCGGGTGCTGCCGCCGCAGGGGTTTCGGGTCCTTTCGGCGGCCACCCCGGCCGAGGCGTTTCGGATCGTGCGGGACGCTCCGCTTCCCATCAGCGCCCTGCTTACCGACGTCATTATGCCTGGCCTCAATGGCCGGGAGCTGTATCGTCGGCTGCTGTCGACCCG
>CAIZKT010001036.1:0-14290 GCA_903933565.1 uncultured Victivallales bacterium
GCCCAAGACGATGTGGTCCAGCACCTCGATGCCGATGATCTTGCCGGCTTCGACAAGCTGCCGCGTGGCGGCGATGTCCTGGGCCGACGGGGTAGGGTCGCCCGATGGATGGCCGTGTACCAGGATGAGTCTGGAACACGAGAGTCGGACCGCTTCCCTGAAGGCCTCGCGAGGATGGATTTGGGTACGGTCCGCCAGGCCCATCGTGAGCATGGCGTCGGCGATCAGGCCGTTCTTGGCGTCCAAGAGCAGCGCGTGGATCTGCTCCTGTTCGCAGGGCGTCAGGATCGGCCGCATCAGCCGGGCGATGTCCTCGGGCGACTGGAGCAGAGGTCGCTGGGTCGAGACGTAGTTGGCGAACGCTTCCATGACGGCGCGGTAGTCGGGCAGCAGACAGGGACCAGCACGGGTCGATTCTGGGCGCATGGGCTTCCTCCTTCCGTGGGTGGGATTGCACGATCCGGGGGCAGCGGGACGTAAGGGTTCCCGTTCAGGTTATTATGCCTTACGGGCGGAGGGCATTTCAGGGGCGGGACCGGAAGGACTGGGAGGCATTTGCTGGTCCGAGCCGGAAATGGCAGGGGTGTCGTCAATAGCTGACGGTTGCGATCAGTGTGAGACGGCACATCTGTGCCGATTACCCAGGTGACAACTGCTCCAAGGAGCGGACCGAACGCCAGTTGAGAGCAGCAGAGCGGTCATTGTGCCCACGGTCGACAAGTGCCTCCCTACACCGCCGACCACACCTGCCGCTACGGTTTTTCTCCGCCATCTGCCGGTGTCACAGCCACAGCGGCACAGTTGGGCAGTCCGAGGTGTGGACTGTGATGGTGCCGATGGCGCCGCGCTGGCGGGTCGCACCGAACCAGCCGACGCTGGCTGGCGAGGGAACCGTCGAGGCCAGGAAGAGGGCTGAGGCGTAGTCTGTACCCCGAGTCGCGGAGAAAGGGGTACAAAACGGAGGTGACGTGACGAACCAGGCGGAAAACGCAGGGGATGGAGAACTCTGGACTGGGGACCAGAATGGTGCGGCGGTACCGCGGGGGCCATGGGGAAGGTGAAAATCTGCAGGCTATATCCGAATCGTGCCTGTACCCCCGTTGTACCCCCAACGTGCAACCGCAACCGTCTGCAGATTGCCGCAACGCTGGCGGATTTAGCTTCAAATGGCGGAGGGGGTGGGATTTGAACCCACGGTCGGGCAAGCCCGACGACGGTTTTCAAGACCGTTGCCTTAGACCACTCAGCCACCCCTCCGCATGAGGAACTGCATCCAGTCTACTTACGGAACTGTCGGGGCCTCTGCTGCGACCACAGAATGGGGTCTAGTGCCACTTCACGGCGGCACATTCCGCCCCCCACAGCGCCTTCTGTTGGTGTGCTTCGACCGTTCACCGCGCAGTTCCACCGTAGTCTGGACCGGCACGAAGCCGGTCAGTTCAGAGGACAGGTAGTATAGCCCGCAGCCCCTCAGTTCGCCTGCTGGAAGCCCGAGGTGGTGCCTGGCGAGGGCGGCACGGTGCGGCGCCGCAACTGGCCACAGGCGGCCTGGATACGCTCGCCCTTGCGCTGTCGCAGCGTCACTTTCGCACCCAAACCGCGGACGCTTTCCTCGAAGGCACGGACGTGCCGTTCGTCGGGCGCCCGGTGGTGCTCCGAGACCTCGTTGCAGGGGATCAGGTTGATCTTGGCGTCGAGGTTGCGCGCCAGGGAGGCCAGCCCGACAGCGTCCGCCTCGCTATCGTTACCGCCGGCCATGAGGGCGTATTCGAGGGTGACGATGCGGCCGGTGCAGTCGCGGTAGTAGCGGCAGGCCTCGACGATTTCGGCGAGGGGGTAGCGGTGGCGCGACGGGATCAGGCGGGCGCGGGCCTCGTCGGTGAGCGCGTGCAGGCTGAGGGCCAGGTGCCACTGTCGCCGCAGCTCTGCGAGGCGGTGGATGCCGGGGACGATGCCGCTGGTCGAGATGGTGACATGCCTGGCGCCGATGCCAAGGTGCTCGGGGCCGCAGATGAGGTCGAGGGCAGCCACCAGGTTGTCGAGGTTCAGCAGGGGCTCGCCCATGCCCATGACCACGATATTGTCAACGCGCTGCTGCCGGTGGCGGCAGGCGGCGATGACCTGGTCGACGATCTCCGCCGGTTCAAGATCCCGGACCAGGCCATCACGGCCGCTGGCGCAGAAGGTGCAGCGCACCGGGCAGCCGACCTGGGTACTGATGCACACGGTCTGGCGCTCGGGGGTGCGGATAAGGACCGTTTCGAGACTCTCGCCATCGCTGAGGCGGAACAGCCACTTGACCGTGCCGTCGTCAGCCTCCTGCGTCTCCACCGGGTCCAGGCCGAAGGCGAGAAACTCGGCCGCGAGAGCCTGGCGCAAGGCCGCGGGCAGGTTCCCCATGTCCGCGAACTGCACCTCCCAGCGGACGTAGAGCCAATGGCGTATCTGCTTGAGTCTGAAGGCGGCATGGCCGCGGGACTTGAGCCAGTCGGTCAGGTCGGCCTCGGTGAGGTTTTTGATCAGCCGTAGGGGCATAATTTCATCCGGTAATTCAGCGTCGCACGCCACGATAGAGTCGCACCGCCTCGGGCTGCTGGTACTCTGCGGGTTTGGGTTTCTCGGCATCGAGCGTAGACTTTTCGGCGTCGGGGGCGGACTTCTCGGTATCGAGCTTGGGTTTTTCGGGCGCGGGCACAGGCGCGGCCTCGGTGTAGAGGCGCAGCACGGTCATCCGTTCGGGGAACCCCTGAACCCGGACGACTTTGCGGCGGCGCAGGTCGATGGGAGGGGTGAGTGCGGTCCATTCGACCGCGGGCAGCACAGGGGCGCCACTATCGCACAGGGCGTAGACGGCATCGCGGTAGGCGGGGTTGGCCGGATCGCCGTCCTGGCGGGGGCTGGGGACGGCCTCCGGGGCGACATCGCCGAGCACCTGGCGGGGGCCGGGGATGGGCAAGGGTATCTGGGTTTTCGGGTCCAGCACGCGCACCACGGGTCGGCCCAGGTAGAAGCAGGCGGCCAGATAGGGATTCACGGTTTGTCGGTAGACGATCGATTCGGACAACAACCGGTAGCTCATGGGGACGCCAGAGACCGTGAGGGTCGGCGGCGTTATCGCGGCCGCTGGCGTGGGCGCTAGGGGGGGCGCGGCAGCGGGCGGCACAAGCGCCGCGGGGGCCAGGGCAGCGCCGACCTCCAACAGCGGCGGTCTTGCGATCAGGAAATCAGGAGGGGGGATCTTTCCAGCCAGCGCCAGGCCGGCGGCGCGTTGCTCGCTGCCGGACCACGAGTACCAGGTGGCGTGGAGTGCCAGAATGCCGCAGGCCAGGGTCATGAAGGCGACGACCATATGGGTATGAAAAGGCAGCGCGCGCAACGGTCCACGCAGGGCCAGCAGGGCGGTTAGCAGCATGGCGAGGAGAAGGGCGCCATTGCGGACTACGAGGCTGGTCTCCATGCCCTCGAAGCGGACGATGCCGGTAAGGTGCAAGGTGGCCACCAGCGTCCCGAAAGCCGCCACCGCGGTAGCCGCCACCAGCATCGTCAGGTTGAGGCGGCGCAGGTGGAGGTGGTGACGGCGCACCAGCAGCTCGGCGTGCAACCCGGTCATGATGGCGATGGGCCCCAGCACGGGCAGCAACACCAGCGGCGAGAGTTTGGGGACCAGCCACGCCGCCACGAAGGCGGAGACGACGATGGTCCGCAAGTAGTGGAACACGACGGGGCTGCCTTCGAGCGGTCGGTACGCCATGCAGAAGGCTGGCCAGAAGAGAAAAGGCCAGGGCATAAGGTAGAGAAGGCTCTTGAGCGGGAACAGGAGCATCTCGACGGGGTAGCTCACGGTGACCTTGGGCATAGTGTTCAGCTCATTCCAAGGCAGGAATATCTGATTGGGGACCTGGCGCAGCCAGAAGGCCAGGACCACGACGGTCACTCCCAGCACTACCAGGTGGGATGGGAGCAGCAGCCTCCGGCGCCCTTTGACCGGACGCCGGAGGAAGACGAAGGGCAGGTAGAAGAAGGCGATGGCGCGGGCTCCGGCGGTGAAGGCGGCGAGGACCACAAAGAGCAGGGCGCCGATCCAGGCAAGAGTCCAGTGCTTACGCCGCTGTCCGACGGAGTACCACGTCATCCAGGCGGCACAGAGCAGGAGCGCCAGCAGGGGTTCGCTCTGGGCCCGCATACCGGAACGCAGCGCGGCCGGATTGCAGATAACCACCGCCGCCGCGACGGCGCCCGCGATGGGGCCGCCGCGACGGTAGCCGATCATGCCGCAGAGGCCGGCGAGCCCCACGATGCACAGCACCGCCGGCAGCCGGAGAGCCATCTCGGGGGGCAGTCCGAGTTCCTGGCCGACCGCCACCAGCCAAGGGTAACCGGGGTAGGCCTGCACCGGAGCGCCTTGGACCGCCGTATTCCAGATCGACCCCGTCCGCACCATCTCGCTGGCCACGCTCGCATACAGGGCTTCGCCCCCACGCACCTCACGGGTGATCATGTTGGGCAGGAACAGCAGGGCCGCCGCCAGCGCCAGCAGCCACAGGTCACGGCTCGAGAATGGGCGTTCGTCAGGGGGCATCGGCGACTCCGTCAGTCGGGTCCCACGCGGGCCAGGGCGTCATCCCCAGCCAACGTGCTCGGGCCGGACAACCGGGGTACTATACCAGCCTGCCGAGGCTCTGTCGCGGCCTGCGGCAGAACGGCGCTCCCTGTGGCCTTGTGCTTACTGGAGATAGGCGTCATATTCCGTTACCAATGGCAGCAAACACCAAAGGTAAGAGTCCGTTCTACCCTGGCCAGCCAGTCCCCGTGGAGCTGTTCGTTGGGCGCGCCGCGCAGATACAGCGTATCATGGAGCGCGGGGTGGCACAGGTTGCGGCCGGCAAGCCGGTTGCCATGTTCGTTCAAGGCGAGTATGGGATCGGGAAGAGTTCCATTGCCGGCTTCGTGCAGTTCATGGCTGAACGCGAGGGACTGCACCCGATCTATGCTCCCTTGGGGGGAGCCGAAACGCTGGACGATGTGGGGGCGCGCGTGCTCGAAGCCACGGTCCAGTCTGGCGGCGTGGATGCGACCCGTACCGAGAGGATGCGAAACTGGTTGGCGAAGTATATCGGTGAGCAGACCTTGTTCGGCGTGACGCTGCATGCAGAAGCCTTGCGCCGAGACGCGCCATCCGTTGCCACCGGACTGCTCCCCTTCCTGAGCGAAGTCCACCAGCGGCTTCTCGGCACTGGCGTCAAGGGTGTCCTTCTTGTCCTTGACGAGATCAACGGCATCACCTCCAATCCCAAGTTCTCGCATTGGATCAAAGGACTGGTGGACACGAATGCCTTGGCAAGGCCGCCCGTGCCGTTGCTGCTCATGCTTTGCGGAGTCGAAGAGCGGCGCCGCGAGATGATCCAGCACCACCAGCCTGTGGACCGCATCTTCGATGTCGTCGAGATCGATCCCATGACCGCGGGCGAGATGAAAGCCTTCTTCACGAGGGCATTCGAGTCGGTCGGGATGCGGGTGGAGGCGGACGCTTTGGCCCACCTCACGCACTACTCGGCGGGGTTCCCCAAGATCATGCACCTGCTGGGCGACTCCGTCTACTGGCTCGACCGGGACGGCGTGATTGACATGGACGACGCCGCATCGGGGGTCATTCTGGCGGCCGACGAGGTCGGCAAGAAATACGTGGACCAGCAGGTCTACAGGGCCTTGCGCAGCGCCGACTATCACTCGATCCTCAAGAAGATCGCGAAGCTTGGACCGGATCAGATGACGTTCAGCCGGGCCCAAGTCGCCGGGGGACTGAGCGATACCGAGAAGCGGAAGTTCAGCAACTTCCTGCAGAAGATGAAGAACCTGAAAGTCCTGCGGTCAGGTGAAGTGCGGGGGGAATACGTTTTCAACCTGCGGATGGTCCGCCTGTACATCTGGCTGCAGAGCACTGCCGGGAAGAGATAGCCAGCTCCGTGATCCTCGTTCGCAGATCATCCTCAACAAGGTGAGGTACCGATGGTTCTCGAACTCTCACCGCTGAGGCCGAACTGTGCGCCTTCGCCATCCTTCGGAAAGCGGGACGCGAGCCGGAGCCTTTGAAGACCTGACGCCCCAGGACGCCCAGGACGCTCGTGGGCGCATCGGCGTCAGCCAGAGCGCGGAGATACAAAGCTGCGTCAAGCCTCAGACAGTCCAAAGCTCGGCCTGGCGGCCAGCGCGGTAGGGTACCGAGTCCCGGCAAGGACGGGACTCTTTGGACTGCGGCGGCTGGACGCCGCTTTCGCGCGGGCACCGTACGCTCAAGGGGTCTTGGCTTGACGCCGATAGGCTTCTGCAGCACTGCCGCAGGAGCCTTGGCTACTCCGCCAGCCCGCGCAGCGCGGCAACGACCTCCTCGATGGGCAGGCCGACGACGTTGCTACGGCGGCCGTCGATCTCGGCCACCAGCAACTCGCCGTGTTCCTGGATGCCGTAGGCGCCGGCTTTATCAAGCGGGTTGGCGCGGGCGCAGTACTCCTGAATCACGGCGCTGGAGAGGGTCTTGAAACGGACCCGCGTCCGGCAGACCCAGGCGTGGCGGCAGGCAGGTTCCCGCCGAACCAGGGCGACGCCGGTGAGCACGTCGTGCCAGCGTCCCGACAACTGTCCCAGCATTTGACCGGCCTGCTTGAGGTCCGCGGGTTTGCCGAAGATGGTATCGTCGAGCACGACGACAGTGTCGGCGCCGAGCACGAGCTGCTGCGGGTGTCGGGCGGTCACGGCGTCGGCCTTGGCCAAGGCCAGACGCAAGACGTGGGCCGCAGGGGTCTCGCCGGGCAGCGCGGCTTCGTCGATTCCGGCCGCATCGACCACGAAAGCGAGGCCGACCTCGCGCAGGAGTTGCCGCCGCCTTGGCGAAGCGCTGGCCAAGACGAGAGGCGGGCGACGGGAGTCCGTCGGGGTTGTGGGAAAAGCCATGGCCACAGGCGGATCAGTCCTTCTTGCGCCAGCCCTTCTTGCGTTCCCGGTGACGCGCCATGGCCTGCACGACGGCGGCCCGCTGGCGCTGGGCGCCGGAGGCGGCGCGACGGGCGCCGTCATCCGGCGTGGCATCGGCGCGCTGGCGTATTTCGAGTCGGATGGGCAGCCCGGTTTGAGGGAAGAACGCCTCGCGAATCTGGTTCTCGAGGAAGTGCAGGTAGTGCCCCGGACAGGCCTCGCGGTCGTTGGCAAACAAAACGAAGTGCGGCGGCGGATTGCCGGCCATCGTGCCGTAGAAGACCTTGAACCGGCGGGTGGTGGCCGAGGGGGGCGGATTGCGCGCCAGGGTGTCTTGCAGGAAGTGGTTAAAGACGCTGGTGGGGACCATCACCTTCATCTGCTCGCGCAGGTAGAGGATGTGGTCCAGGATGGCATTGACGTTGTAACCATCGAGGGCGCAGATCACCTGAATCGGCGCGTGCTTCATGAACTGCAAGCGTTCGTAGACCGAGTCCACGAGTTCGCGCTGCTTGACGCCTTCGGCGGCAGCGAGGTCCCACTTGTTGACCAGCAGGATGCAGGGTTTGCCAGCATCGAGGATCATCCGGGCGATGTTGCTGTCCTGCGCCGTCGCCGGTTCCATGGCATCGAGCAGCAACAGCACCGCATCGGCGCGGCGGATGGCCTGTTCGGTACGCGTCATGCTGAAGAAGTCCACCACCGTGTCGATCTGGCGTTTGCGGCGGAGGCCGGCCGTGTCAATCAGGATCAGCGGCACCTCGACGGCGCCGTCACGCATAGACACCGGCACATCGATGGCATCACGGGTGGTCCCGGCAATCTCGCTCACAATGACTCGTTCCGCCCCGAAGATATGGTTGACCAGGGAGGACTTGCCCACGTTCGGGCGTCCCACCACGGCCAGCTTCATGACCGGCTCTGGTCCCGTCGACCCCGCGGTCACGGGCAGATGCGCCGCGACCTCGTCCATGAGTTCGCGGAGGCCGCGTTTGTGGGTGCATGAAGTGGGCACGATGGTGGCGAAGCCCAGGCGGCTGAATTCGGCCTCGGCGCCGCTGGCGCGAGTGTCGTTGTCCGCCTTGTTGGCCGCGACGACCACGGGCCGCTGCGAGGTGCGCAGGAAGGCGGCGACCTCCTCATCCTGAGCGGTGACGCCAGACTGGCAGTCGACCACCCAGATCAGGGCCGTGGCTTCCTCGACGATCTTCGCCACCTGGTCGCGAATCAGTCCGTCGAACAAGCCGACATTCTTCTCCCGTCGGCCGACGCCCAGGCCGCCGGTGTCGACCAGGGTAAAATGATGCTCGCCGTGCTGCCCGGACGCCGTGATGCGGTCGCGGGTCACGCCGGCTTCTTCATGTACGATCGCGATCCGGCGACCGATGATGCAGTTGAAGAGCGCCGACTTGCCGACATTGGGGCGGCCGACGATGACCACCAGCGGCATGGGGTTCGTTTGCGTCATGGCGCTCCTGCTTTCTGCTCTGCCGGTCCGCTCGTAGCTCGGGCCAGGGTCACGGCGTGGCTGAGGCGCCGCCGTACGGTCTCGCGCCCCAGCACGCTGAGGGTCTCGTACACCCCGGCGCCCACGGTGCAACCGGTGATGGCCACCCGGATGGGCTGGTTCAGGCGGCCAGGCTCGATGCCGCAGCCCGTGGTTACAGCCGCGACCACGGCCTCGATGGCGGCGGGGGTGGCGAAGTCCGCTTGCGCCAGGGCGGTCGCGAGGCTCTCTAGCGCCTCGGGAATCCCCGGCTTGGCCAGGAACTTGCGCACGGCCTTATCATCGTACCCCGGGAGGTCGACGAAGAAGTGCTCCCAGCCGATCACGTCGGTCCACAGCTTGGTGCGTGACTGCAACAGCCGGGCCACGGCCAGCAGCCGCGTCTCGTCCGGCGTCTGGCCCCAGGGCCTCTCGGCGGCCAGCTGACGGGCGCCCGCCAGGAACGTCTCAAAGGGTAGGTCGGCCAGGTACTGACCATTGAGATTCAGTAGCTTCATCGCGTCCATCTGCGCCGACGATTGCTGCACCCGTTCGAGAGAGAAGGCCTGCACCAGCTCTGCCCGGCTCAGCTTCTCGCGCTCGTCGCCTGGGTTCCAGCCCAGCAGCGTCAGATAGTTGAACAGCGCCTCCGGCAGGAAGCCCTTGTCGCGGAAATCGCCGACGAAGGCATCGCCGTCGCGCTTGCTGTAGGGCTTGCCGCTGGCGTTGACGATCATGGGCAGGTGGGCATAGGCGGGGGCCACCGCGCCCAGCGCCTGGAACAGAAACAGGTGCCGGTAGGTGTTCTCCACGTGGTCGTCGCCGCGGATGATGTGCGTAATCTGCATGGTCACATCGTCCACCACATTCGCCAGGTGAAACACGGGAGAGCCGTCACTGCGCACGATCACGAAGTCCCGCAGGCTGTCCAGCGGCTTGCTCAGGGCGCCCTTGACCAGGTCCTGGTAGGTGATGGACCGGCGGGTGAAGCGCAGCTGTGCCGCGCCGTCGACGGTGAAGCTCTCACCGGCCAGCACGCGGTCGATCACGTCGTTCAGACGGAAGCGCACCTGGCCGGCAGCATCGGCCACCTCGAGGTCGCGGAACCCCGCCAGGCAGGCGCCGCCGGGCGCCGGGGTGCCCTTGGCCGACAGCGTCGCGAACTGCACTCCATCCGGCCCGATGCGCAGCGCTTCGGCGGCGTGTACAGCCACCTGCGCTGGGCCCGTGACGCTGACTCCCGGCACCCGCTCCGCCTCCCACGGGATGCGGAAGATGATCGCCTGGCCCTCGCCCCCCTTGGCTGACTTGTAGGCATCTCCCTGCGCCAAAAGTCGGGCCGCGGCGCGGGTGTGTTCGCCGCGTTGCTGGGTTTGGTACATGGGCTCAGCATCGACGTCCAGCCCGAGCCACTGCATGACGTCCAGCAGGGTCGTGATCGCGGCCGGGGTGCTGCGTTCCAGGTCGGTGTCTTCGATGCGCAGCAAAAAGGCGCCGCCAGCGTGCCGGGCAAACAGCCAGTTGAAGATGGCGGCACGGATGTTGCCGATATGCACCTGCCCCGTCGGTGACGGCGCAAAACGAACGCGCACTGCCATATGCCCTGCCTCGAGTCTAACGGGCGCCGCGGCCCAGGCCTGTCGAACTGGCGTGTCATCGTCACAGAGAATTCGCACGACGCGGGTTGGGTGCAGTGTGACCGACCGCCTAGGCCATACTATAGCTGAACTCTCTCCCCCGGACAGACCGGGGATAGAATCAGCCGGGGCGGACCCCTGGATCTCGGTCCGGCGGGCTGCGAGCGCCAGCGCGGTTCACGGCCAGAAGTCGGCTCGTAAGGTGTCGTTATTGGCCAGGTCGAAGCAGGCGTAGACGGTGTTTCCCTGCTGGCGCCAGGACCCCTTTTCGAGACGCCGGCCGGCGCCCTCGTCCTGCTTCAACACGGTGCCGCTGACGGTCAAGCGGCGCAGTGGGGCCGTGGCCGTGAAGCTGACCGTAAAGCCGGGGCAGGGCAGGGCCGTCTCGATCAGCCAGCTCCCATCCTGGCGTTGGACGGGGCGGAAGGTCTTGCTCACGGCATAGTAGCGGGCGATGTCTGAGCAGGTCATCCACTGGGTCTGGTCGCCATAGAACTGCCGCAGTCGGCCGAAAACTTCGCGGTAGACCTCGCCCCCGCCGTTCAGCAAGACCCCCCAGTGGCCGCAGAGGACGCAGTAACTGCGCCGGGCAATCATCTCGGGCAGGAGGCCAGCCTGGCCATCGGGCGTAATGTAGGCCGCGGCCAGGCGCGCCGTGTCCTTACCGAGCGCGGAGACCAGAGTCATGTCGACCAACGGGCCCACCGCCATGACGCTGACGACATACTCGCCGTTGCGCCAGTCGAAGCACATCAGGCGCGGCTCGCTGTAGAGCTCATGCGGCGTGCTGAGGAAGTACCAGCCGCCGCCGATGCCATTCACACGCTTTAACGCCCGGCCCACCGCCCGGGCGTAGTTGCCTTCGTTGAGAGCGCCAAAGTTCCACGGCGAGGTGACCCCGTTGGCCACGACCCCGGCGTTCTTCAGTGCGGTCAGAGCGCGGCCGATGTAGCGTTCCAGCGTGTCCTCATCCTGGGTCTGCGACCATTGCGCTTCGTTGAACAGCGCCGGTTGGATCTCAACCTCGACCAGGCTGATGCAGCCGGTCACGCCACCGCGCTTGTCGAAATCCGCCAGGCGTAGCGCGATCAGGTTGTCGGCGTCCGCCTTAAGCCGGGTCGTGACCTCGAAGCAGTCCAGGCGCCGACTCTTCTCCGGCCCAACAAGCTCGCCATTGAGGTAGATCGAGTTCGCATGCTCGATGCCCATCACGACCAGGTACAGCTTCTTCTGCGCCGCCGCTGCCGGCACCTGGAAGCGCTTGCGAAACCAGCCGTACCCATTCTTGCCCGCAAAGCCCTGTTCCTGCCACAGGCCGGGCAGATTCACGCTGCTCCAGCCGGCGTCGTCGAGCGCCGGGTTCTCCCAGTGTCCGGCCAGCCCAGGGTCCTCACCCGCGGGCTCTTTCGACTTCTGCCCGGCTACGTCCGGGGCAGGCCAACTCTTGCCAAGATTGAAGCGCCAGGCGCCGTGCAGGTCGACCACCGCCATCTTCGCCAACTCCTGGGGGGTGTACTGGCGCGCCAGCGGCTGGCCGGTCTCGGTGTCGATGACCATGCCGTGGGAGATGATTTCGGGGGTGATATCGAAACTGGGCAGCAGGCGCGTATTGACGAAGCCGAAGTACGTGTCGAGTGCCGTCTTGACCAGCGGATCGGTGACCGTATCAACCAGGCCCTGGCTACCGAGGTACGACAGCACCGAGAACTTGCCCTTCACGCCAAACTCGGCGCACAGGGTGGCGAAGTCCTCGAGCGTCGTCCAGCGATCTGCGCCCTTCCCCTCGGCGCGGCGCTTAGCGACCTCCTCGCTCGAGAGGCGGCCCTCCGTGATCGGGGCCCCGTCGTCGATGATCAACGAGAGAGGACACAGCAGATTCGGCAGTTCGGCGCGGATGCTCTCAACGCGCCCGGCAGGCGCCAGCGCCACCGCTGCATTCTCCGCACCCGCCGCGCTCAGGGCGGTGGCCAGCACGGCGGCGCAGCCCACCCGTCCCACGCCCATCCCAGCCCGGTCCACCGCCTGGCCCAGACTGCCCAACCGCCGCGGAAGCTGTTGCCTGTTCATGACGCCATGTTCTCCTAACCGTCAAGCGCTGCGCCGGTGAGGGTACACTACTTCAGCGTCCAGGTCCCGAACTGTTCGGGCTCCATGAAGCCGGTCAGGTTCTGCGACCAAGAGGAGAGCTCGCCGCCGCCGGTCCGACGCTGCCGACAGAGGTTGGTCCGGAACGTGAGGCCACTCGCGGGCTTGATCTTCAACTCCGACCACGGGATCGCGATCTCCGCACACCAGCCCTGGCCAGCGATCTTGGTGGCCGCCTTCCAGGTGGGGTTGTACGCCATGTCGTTGGCGGTGTAGAATTCGGCGTCCCATTGCACCCCCCGCGGATTCAAGATGAAGTGATAGTACGGCAGCCCAGCGGCAGCGCTGGCGATGAAGATGTCGAAGCTGTCGCCATTCCATACCGCATCGTCGTGGCCGTTGCCCACGATCTCGAGTTTGGCAACCTCGGGGTCCGCGGCCTGGATCGCCAGATACAGATTCTGGGCGTCGTAGGTGACCCTGGCGCTGGTCTTTGCCTTGATGTCGGCGTCGGTGCTGCCGAAGTAGCCAACGAAGTCCGGCAAGGTGGCGGCGCCCTGCCAGGCCACCTCGTCAAAGACGCCGTCGAGTTGGGGTGCGGCGCCCGTGAGTGCGGGGATCGTCGCGCTCCGCTTGATGAGCTTCTCGGCGATGGCGGCTTTGCGCTTTGCGTCGACACCCTGCATCAGCGCTCGCAGGTCAAAACCCAGCGGCCGGTTCTCGGCAATGGCCGTCCGGGCGCGGACAATGGCTTCCTCCATGCCGGGCGGGACGTCCTGGTTGGTCCACCAGTTCATCTTCTCGCTGTAGAGCCAGACATACTCGTCGGTGGTCTTGAGGGCGTAGTAGACGTTGTGCTCGAACCACCTGGCCCGCTCGTCGGGGGTCAGGTACAGGGCCGGGATGTTCTTCCACGGCACCCGGGCAAAGACATAGTCCATGTAGAGCGCCTGCGAGGCCTGTGTCTGAGTCTGGAACTTGGCCACGGCAGCGCTGGGGATGAGGTTCAGCGCGCCCTGCCGCATGGCGTGGTACACGGCAAAGAACTTCTCGGAGCTGTCGTAATAGTACGAGGGCTCATTGCCGTCCGTCATCGTCATCCCGGGCCCCATGCCCTCGAGGACGCCGTTCAGGAACGGCACATACAGACTGTAGCCCTCTCCAGCCAGGGCCTGCTCGCGCTTTGCCGGGTCGCTGATGGCCATCTCAGTGGGGAATTGGCTGTAGGTGAAGAACGTCAGCAAGACATTGCCCGGCAAGGTCCTGCCAATCGCTTCAATGAACTGCTGGCCGCGCTGATGGGCCTTGGCCGCATAGTCGGCGTAGGTCGTGGTCTTGGCGTGCTTCTGCTGCGCGTAGGACCAGGGGTTGAAGCCGTACGGCTCCGCATCGAAGGCCAGCGAGCACCCGCCCGCGGCGGCGCAGCGGGCCATGATCTCGACGTTGCTGACCACCGCCTCCCAGTCGCTGTCGCTGAGCCAGTCCTGCTCCGAGGCCGAGTACATCATCAGAAAGTTGTGCCGAAACGTGCCCCACCTGATGCTCTGCATCGCCTTCACGTCGGCCTCGTAGTCCGACGGGTTCCACTTGCCGCCGCTGAAGATGTTACCGCCGTGCTTGCCCGCGAGCCGCATGATGACCCCGTCAAACGGCCGCTTCTCCATGGCGGCGAGGTTTGCCGCCACGAACGCGGGCTGGGGCACATCCCAGCCATACTCGATCAGCTTCTTGGTGGCCGGGAGGCGGCCCGGCTGGGCCATGGCTGTCCCGGCCATGACCAGAAGCGCGACACCCCCAAGTGCAGTCCGGCGCATGTGCAGAATCTCCCTTTGGCTGCGAACACTGTCCGACGCTGAAGAATAGTGTCGCATTCCTGCTTGTCACGCAGATGCGGCGTGGCTGGGCGCAGGTGGTTCCGTAGGGGTTTCTGTTTCGATCGTCTCCGCGTCCGGCGAGCAGAACGGGTCACTTGACTCTTGGGGGAGACTGCCGGCGGGACGTGTCGCAAATGCCAGACGCCGCGGAGCGCTGAAAGCGCGGCCATTCCTCAGCCCAGGGCATCGCCCTGGGAATGGAATCCAAAACGAGATTGAGCCCTGCCGGGGCGGCATAC
>CAIZKT010001037.1:0-10860 GCA_903933565.1 uncultured Victivallales bacterium
GCACCCAGTGCGCACGGCGCGAGGATGTCGCACTCCTGCGCGAAGATGTCCTGGCCGGGATTGAGTGCCACGACTCCCAGTTCCTTCACCGCGCGCTCGACGGCGGCGGGGTTGACGTCGGTGCCGATCACGGTGGCGCCGTGGTCACGGCAGAGCTTGGCCAGACGGTAGCCGGTGGCGCCGAGGCCCTGCACCGCGACCTTCAGGACGCAGGAGATAGTGGCTGTATGGATGTTATGGAAGCCGCCCGGGCGGCAAAGCGGGCCTCGATAGCGCTTGCCGCCGCGGACACGACGAGCAAGAATGCGGCCCTGGCGGGCGTTGCCGAGGCGTTGGTGCGTCGAGCTACCGAGATCGCCGCGGCGAACGCCGAGGATCTGCGCCGCGCCCGCGAGACGCAGTTAGCCGAGCCGCTGCTCAAGCGTCTGAAGTTCGATGAGGCGAAGGTGGCGGTGGTGGTGGCCGGCATTCGCAGTCTCATCGGTCTGCCGGATCCCGTGGGGCAGACACGGACGGCGACGGAACTCGACCGCGGGCTGGAGCTATACCAGGTCAGTTGTCCCATTGGGGTGATCGGGATCATTTTCGAGTCACGGCCGGACGCGCTGGTGCAGATTTCCACGTTGTGTCTCAAGAGTGGCAACGCCGCCCTGCTGAAGGGTGGGAGTGAGGCGGCGCAGACGAATCGCATTCTGGCGGAGGTGATTGTGCAGGCGTCCGAGGCTGCGGGGATGCCGGCGGGCTGGCTGCAGTTGCTGGAGACGCGTGCCGAGGTCACGGCCATGCTGGCCTTGGACAGCGAGATCGACCTGATCGTGCCGCGCGGCTCCAACGCCTTCGTGCGACATATCATGGACCATTCGAACATCCCCGTGCTTGGTCACGCCGACGGCATCTGCCACGTCTACGTCGACGAGGCCGCCGATCTGGAGATGGCGGTTGCGGTGGTGAGCGACGCCAAGTGCCAATATGTGGCGGTGTGCAATGCGGCGGAGACGCTGCTGGTACACCGGGCCGTGGCCGCGGCGTTCCTGCCTCGCGTGCGGGAGGCGCTGGTGGCGCAGCACGTCACCCTGATCGGCTGTCCCCGCACCGCTGAGTTCATCGCGGTGCAGCCGGCAACCGAGGCGGACTGGCGTACCGAGTACCTGGATTACACCCTCTCCATTCGGGTGGTGGACGACCTGCAACAGGCGGTTGAGCACATCAACACCTACGGCAGCCGTCATACCGATGCCATCATCACGGGCGACCGGGCTACGGCCGCCACGTTCATGGATCTGGTTGACGCGGCCAACGTGTTCTGGAACTGCAGCACGCGCTTCAGCGACGGCTACCGCTACGGTCTCGGAGCAGAGGTCGGGATCAGCACCAACAAGATCCACGCTCGCGGCCCGGTGGGCCTCGAAGGCCTGGTCATCTACAAGTGGAAACTGCTGGGCAGCGGCCAGACGGTCGCGCCCTACGCCGAGGGGGCGAAGGCCTTTACCCACCGCCGCTTGCGCCGCTCTTGCCCGCTGTGAGGAGGGCGGGGGAGGGCACTGGACGGACTGGACGGACCGGACGTGCTTGGACGCAGCCCCCGCGGGCTTTGGGCAGGGGGCCGGGCCGTCAGGCTGGTCGAGCCGCGGCGACATGGGCGGCCACGGCGGCGACGGTATCGATCCAGACGCCATGGGCAGGGTCCTGGCACCAGGCGCAGAGACGCTCCAGGGTTTCCGGATGGACGCACTGCCGGGGCAGGTTGGAGACGTCGTGGCCGACGAAGATCACCCAGAGGCCATTGGCGAGGGCCTGCTCGAGGGTGGCCAGCAAGCGTTCGAAGGGCACGCCATCCATCTCGGTGCCGCCGAGTGCGGCCAGGTCGCAGAAGTCTGGGCGGTTGAGGAATTCTTCGCGGAAGCCGCGGCCGGCCTGGAACAAGCGGGCGACCGCCGGCACGTAGCTGCGGCGGTCGACGCCGCGGCCGACGAAGGTCTGCCCGCAGGGGTAGGCGAAGGTGGTCGGGGTGACTCCCAGCAGTTCCCGGAGGCGGCGGTTGGCTTCCGCAAGCTCTTCTTCCATCTGTTCGAGGGTGCCGTTTTCCAGGACGTTGCGCACGTTCCAGATGAAGTTACCGCTGCAGGTATGGCGGAGGCTATGGTTGCCGATTTCGTGTCCGGCTACCAGGGCCTGGCGCCAGTCTGCCAGGCGTTCTTCAACGCGGCCCGGAGTGACGTAGAAGGTGGCTTTGGAGCCGCTGCGGGCGAGGGCGGGGAGGCCCTGGTCGAGTTGGCTGGGGCGGGCGTCGTCAAAGCTGAGGCTGACGGCGGCCCGGGCACCATGCGGCCAGGCGAAGGTCGGGTTGGCGGACATGGTTCACTCCTCCTAGGCCAGGCGATGTTCGGTGGTGACGGCGAGTTCGAGGCGGCAGCCCGGTTGCAGGGTCTGGGGGCAGCCGCCGGCGGCCTCGATTTCCATGAAGCAGGTCGGGTCGCTGTAGAGGCTGAAGCGGATCGGCGGGCCATCGGGTTCATGCTGGGGCGGCCGGTCGGTGAGGTCGGTGTAGGCCAGGCCGGGAGCGAGGGCGGCGGCGCTGCGGCGGACGGTGAGTCCCCGACGGGGATCGGCGAACTCGATGTAGCTAACCTGGGCGGAGAGCCCCAACTGGAAGCGGGTGCCGCCGCCGACGGTTTGGACCTGCCAGAGGCCGTCGCGGCAGTGGCGGCGGTCGTCGCTGGGGCCGTAGAGGTCCCAAACGCAGGCTGGGCCGGCATCTGGGAAGCGTGCCTCGCAGCCCGGGCCGCAGTCGAATTGTGCCAGGGTCCAGGGGGCCAGGAGCAGGGTCTCGCGCGGCCGGGACGTGTTGCCCAGGTACTCAATAACCTCGGTGACCTCAAGGGTGACGGCGCGTTTACCGGGCCGGACTCGGACGTGGCGTTCAAAGGCAGTGGGGATGCCGATCCCCTGGGCGTTGATGAGGTCGATCTCGGCGCGCAGGATGGCGCTGTCTGGCGTGGTCGCGGTGAGCCAGTAGCGAGCGCCGCTCAGGCCTGGGGGGACGCGCCAGGCGCTGGTGCAGTACTCGTAACCTAGGCGGGAGCCCTCGGGAGCCGGCCACAAGCCATCGCCGCCCGGATTGAGGTAACGCTCACGGGTACAGGTTCCCGAAAAGGCTTCCGGGTTGACGCGGTTCAGGACCTGGCCCTCGAGGACGGTGAAGAGCCTGCCTTCGAGGTCCAGGCCGGCAACGACGCCGGCCGCGGGGGTGCCGATCAGGTGGCAGCGGCGGTGATGGGTGTCAAACAACTGGAGCAGTTCGTGGACGGTCATGGTTGGCAATCCTGGTTTGTCAGAGTTCAGAGTTCAGAGTTCCGAGTTCAGGGTTCATTCGACAGTCTGCGATAGGCCGGGATGGCTTCTTCGACAACTTGGGTGACCTGGCGGATTTTCCATTCGAGGTGTTCTCTGTCGGTCATGTACTCCATGCTGGGCTCCCAGCCCAGGCGCGAGTCGGCTTCGACCAGGGGGATCGCCTCGCGGGCGTTGCGGATTTCGGCCTCGGCCAGGGTGAGCATGCGGTCCAGCGCTTCCCGCTTGGCGGCGGGTTCGGCCTGGGGGTCTCGCAGGATTTGATTGAGCAGGAACCAGCGTTTGACGTGGAGGGTGGTGCGGACGCAGAGCAGGATGAAGTGGCCCAGGCGCTGGTGGTCTGTAGCGGTGGCGCGTTTGCTGGCTGGGGCGGAGTCGACGGCGGCCTGCATGGACTCCAGGCCGTGCTGCCAGGTGGCGGCCATCCGCTCGAGGAGGCGGATTTCGCCGGGCACGTCGGCCGGGGCGTGGGAGCGGTACAGCGTGGTGAGAATCCGGTTGCCGAAGTGGGCGTAGCTGGCCGAGGGGAAGGTGACGTTCTGTTCGAGGAACACCAGCGGGTAGGAGGGTCCGACGCGGAAGGGCCCGTACTGGTCTTCGTTGGTGGGCACGTAGTCGCGGATGGCCTCGCTCCAGGCCTTCCAGGCCTCGATGAGCCTTGGCGCGGCGTCGGCGCCCACCTCGCGCGCGGCGATCCGTCGGGCCAGGGTCTCGAAGTCCTCCTGCGGTTCCCAGTAGGACCCTTTGGCCAGTTCGCTGACCGGGGAGGGCCACCAGCCGAAGTGGTGCGACTCCATGAGGCCGCGCAGGCCCCACTCGGTGCGGGCGCGGTGGAGGGCGTCGTAGCGTCGTTTCCAGTGGAAGGGAATGGGTTCGTAGGGGATGACGCCGATGTCCCAGGTGAGTCCCGCCGTGTTGGCCATGGCGTAGAGCGGGATGCCGCGTTCGCGGGCGGCTTTGGCTTCGGTGGCAAAGTACTGGCCCGGACCTTCGAAGGAGGCGGTGTAGTCTACGCAGCGCGTCATGACGTCGTCTTTGCGGATATTCTCGAACATCTCGAAGGTGACCTGGAGGGAGATATCGGTAGGCAGTGCCGCGATCAGGGCCAAGCGCTCGGGGGCGGGGGCCCAGCCCCAGTTGTAGGTCCAGAAGACGATGTCACAGCGTGGGTTAGCGCGGCGGATGACCTTCTTGACCAGGTCCAGCCACTGCGGGTAATCGCGGCAGGGCCACCAGCCTGGGAAGGGACGTTTATCGGTTTCGCCACCTGGGGGCACGGGGCTGAGGCGGGTGCGCATGCGGGTGCGCTCGTCCTGGCTGGGGAATTCGCAGGATTCGCCGACGAAGACGAGGCCGCGGGCGCCGGGGCAGGAGCGCAGCAGTTCGCCGTAGGTGCTTTCGTAGAAGGCTTCGGCGTCGGGGGCGTCGGGATGGCGGCTGCTGTGGATATAGCTATAGAGGTAAACGTCGAGGCCATAGAGCGCGGCCCGGTCCACGAGGTTGTTAAGGTCGAGGTAGCCGGTGGTGGTGCGGTTGGGGCCTTTGACGAAGACGAGGATGGCGTCCATGCCGGCGTGCGCGATGGCGTTGAGATGGGGGTCGGGGAACTGGTCAAGGCCCCAGCCGGAGTGTACCATGCGGGGTTGGAACAGCGGTGTCCGCACCAGGTCGGCCATGGCCAGGAAGGGCGCTTCGCGCAGGTTCATGAGGTCTTCGATGAAGTAGGCGCCCTGGCCGATGCCGCGTTCGTCGCAGCCGCAGATGATGACGGCATCGCGCTTGACCACCAGCCGGTAGCTGCGGGGCACGGACAAGGCAGCGCCGAGTTTGGGCATGTGCTGTCGGGTGCCCAGGACGATGGCTTTGGCTTCGGCGCGGGCGAGGACGTCATCCAGGCGCGAGCGTTTGAGCAGGAGCGAGACGCCCAGGCTGGTGAAGGCATAGTCTTGCAGGTCCTGCGCCAGGTGGATGAGGTAGGGCGAGGCGTCCTGGTGGATGATGATTTCCCAGCCCGACTGGAGGACGACGTCGGCGCCCTGCGGGGTCTGCCCCGGCAGAGCGCGGCCTGGCCGGTGGACCTGGTTGAGACGGCGGCGGAAGCCGAAGTTCATCTCGGTCATGGGCACACTCGTGTTCAGAGGAGGTTTGCCGCGGTTTCGGCCAGGGCACTGCGTTCGCCCCGGACCAGCGTGATATGAGCGCTCAGGGGGCTATTGCGGAAGGTGTCGACGAGACAGGTCAGGCCGTTGGTGCGTGCGTCGACGTAAGGGTTGTCGATCTGGTGCGGGTCGCCGGTCAGCACGATTTTGCTGCCCGAGCCGACGCGGGTGATGACGGTTTTGACTTCGAGGGGGGTGAGGTTTTGGGCCTCGTCGATGATGATGAATTGGTTGGGGATGCTACGCCCGCGGATGTAGGTAAGGGGTTCGACGGAGATTTCCTCGCATTCCATGACATCATTGGGGAGGGTGCGGGTGGGGCAGAGTCGGTCCTGGCTGCGGATGAGGTCGAGGGCGTCGTAGATGGGCTGCATCCAGGGGCGCATCTTTTCCCCGAGGTCACCGGGCAGGTAGCCGAGGTCGCGGCTGACGGCTATGGTTGGGCGGAAGACGATCAGGCGGTGGTAGCGGTTCTCGGCGAAGACCTGATGCAGTCCGGCGGCCAGAGCCAGGAGGGTCTTACCGGTGCCGGCTTTACCGGCGAGGGTGACCAGGGGGACGTGGGGGTTGAGCAGGGCGTCGAGGGTGAAGGTTTGTTCGAGGTTGAGGCTGCGGATGCCGCAGACGACCTGGGGGGTCTCGACCAGGGGCCAGAGGGTGCGGCCGTCGGGATCGACCCGGCAGGCCTGGGCGTGTTTCGGGTCGGCCTGGTCGCGGAGGAAGGCGTACTCGTTGGGGGCGGTATCCAGTTCGGGGATCAGGAGGCTGCGGCCGGTCTTGAGGATCTCGATCAGGTTTCCGTCGACCTGGAGGGTTTGCCAGCCTTTGAGCGTGTCGGTATCGCGTCGGCGTTCCGGGTGATCGTCGCGCGCCTCAATCTCAAAGGCATCGGCGCGGACCCGCAGGCTGACGTTCTTGGTCACGATGGTCACCGGGATCCCGGGGTCGGTACGGCGCAGGAACATGGCGGCGTTGAGGAGGCTGTTGCCGACCCGGCTTTCGCGGCGTCCGCGGAAGGCTTCCGGGGCGTCTTCCCCGGGGGGGAGGCGGCAGAGGACGCGGAGTCGGCCGCCGTGGTCGAGGGGAACGCCGGCGCCGACGGAGCCGCGGCGGCGCAATTCATCGATGAGCTGGGCGACGGTGCGCGAACTGCGGCCGCGTTCATCCTGGTCGTGTTTGAAGGTGTCCATTTCCTCGATAACTTCGAGGGTCAGGATGACCTCGTCGTTGGCGTAGTGGAAGAGTGACTGCGGATCAAAGAGCAGGATATTGGTATCCAGGATGTAGCGATGGGCGATCACAGCGAACGGTCCTCGTCTGCGGGAGCCTTGATTCGGGTGCGCCGGGGCGTCTGTCTTGGAGCTGCTAACATACCCGGTTCAGGCGCGGTCAGCAACCGCCGCTGGAGGGTGCGTGCATGTCATTGACACCGATGATTTTCCGCTGCCGTGAGCGGGATTTGTCCTGCGTCGGCGAGGGGTTGGTCGTAGGGATATTGAATGTGACGCCCGACTCGTTTTCCGACGGTGGCGAGCTGGTTGGGGTCGAGCGGGCGGTGCAACGCGGCCTGGAGTTGGTGGCTCAGGGGGCGGTCTGGCTGGACATCGGGGGCGAATCGACGCGGCCAGGAGCGGAGGCGGTTCCGGCCGCGGAGGAGATGCGGCGGGTGATCCCGGTTATCCAGGAGTTGCGGCAGCGCACGGACGTGTTACTCAGCGTGGACACCATGAAGGCGGCGACGGCGCGGGCGGCGTTGGCGGCCGGGGCGCAGGTGGTCAACGACGTTTCCGGGCTGCAAGCGGATGCGGGCATGGCGGCGGTGCTGTCCGAGAGTGGCGCGGGGTGTGTTCTGATGCATCTGCGGGGGACGCCGACCACAATGCGTTCACTGACCCAGTACAGCGCCGTGGTGGCGGAGGTGTGCGACGAGTTGGCGCAGCGTCTGGAGGCGGCCATGCGCCGCAGCGGACTGAGCGCGGAGCACTTCATGCTGGATCCGGGGATTGGTTTCGCGAAGACGCCGGCACAGAGTCTGGCGTTGGTGGCCGGGGTGGCTCGGATTCGGGGGTTGGGGCGGCCGGTCATGGTAGGGCCGTCACGCAAGTCCTTCATCGGCAGCGTGCTTGAGCAGCCCGATCCGCGGCAGCGGGTGTGGGGTACGGCGGGGGCGGTGGCGGCCTGTGTGCTGGAGGGTGCGGACGCGGTGCGGGTTCACGATGTACGGGAGATGTCCGAGGTGGTGCGGGTTTGCCTGGCCATCCGCTCGGCGCGTTGAGGCTGAGCGTGGTAAGGTCCCGTGGGGGTGGTATAGTCAGGCGGCGTCGGTACGATCCGGCGAAACCGTCTTTGGGGTTGGGCCTCGGCCTCGGGGTAGTGGACGATCATGATCGGCTTTGTGCTTCTACATGCGGTCGAATGGGCCAAGGTCGCCGTTGAGATCGGCCTGCTGGCGGTGCTCATCTACCTGGCGCTGCAGTTTGTGCGCGAGACTCGCGCGGTGGCGATTCTAGCCGGGATCATCATCCTGGCTCTGAGCTTGCGGGTCCTGTCTGATGCCTTCGGTCTGGAGGTCATTGGCTACCTGGTGAGAGGCACGTGGGCGGTCTTGGCATTGACGACCGTGATTGTGTTTCAGCCGGAGGTGCGCCGGGCGCTCAGTGAGATCGGCCGACAGGGCGGTTTTCTGCGGGCTCACGGCAACGAAGCTCGGGCTGTGGAGCTGGTGAACACCTTGGTGGATGCGACCTACTTTCTGGCCGACCGGCGGATCGGGGCGCTGATTGCCATCGAGCAGTCCATTGGTCTGCGCAGCTATGCCGAGACGGGGACTCCGGTTGAGGCGACGGTGTCCGCCAAGTTGCTCAGCTCGGTATTCTTCCCCAATACGCCGCTGCATGATGGCGGCGTCATCATCCGCCGGGACCAACTGGTGGCGGCCGGCTGCATCTTCCCGCTGTCGCAGAGTCCTGAGCTGGGTATGACGTTGGGCACGCGGCACCGCGCCGGGGTGGGCTTGTGTGAGGAAACCGATGCGGTCGTCATTGTGGTATCCGAGGAGTCCGGGGCGGTGAGTCTGGCCCGTTCCGGGCGCTTGACGCGGGGCGTGGCGCGGGAGCGGTTCAAGCGGCATCTGACCAACTACCTGGTCAAGAAAGCGCCCGCCCGCCGGGCCGGCGGCATGTTTCGACTGGGGGCGTCGCGGGCGGCGTCCGAGGCCCCGGCAGCTGGGGAGGGGTGACCGATGCGGCCAAGACTCCCCCGTCTGATCACGCACGACTTCCTGCGCAAGGCCGCGGCGTTGTTCTTTGCCATCCTTATCTGGAACTCGGTCTCGTCGGTCGTGGGCAACAAAGAGGTCGAATTACGGAATGTCCCGGTGACGGTGAAGTATGACCCCAATGTTGTGGTCATGCGGGAGTTACCGAAGACCGTTGACGTGTCTCTGCGCGGCAGTCAGCGTCGGCTTGACGAGGTCAGCAGCCAGGACGTCCTGATCGTGGTCCAGGTGCCTTCCGACATTCACGAAGGGGTGTACTACCATGACGTCGGCATTTCGTCCAAGAGCAATGTCAAGCGGGTGCCGCCGGGGGTGCGGGTGATCGGCATCACGCCCGACCGTATCGAGCTGAGCATCGACCGTCTGGTGAGTAAACCCAACGTGCCGGTGAAGGTGGTTTTTGCCGGGACCCTGAAGGAGGGTTACGAGGTGATTCGGGCGGTGACGACTCCGGATGCGGTGGTGCTGAGAGGTCCCCACCGCGAGCTGCTCGACCTCAGTTCGGTCAGCACCGAGCCCATTCCGCTGGACGACACGATTGTGCAGGATTTCTCGGTGTCCGCCAAGCTGGCGCCGATCTCGGGTATCCGCCAGCCAGACGCGGTGCGGGTGGACCTGGTGGTGGGCCGCCACAGCACCCCAAGGACGCTGCATGGGGTACGCCTGGCGGTGCTGGTGGACCCGGCCAGCGGCCTGCGGATTGACGGCTCGCTGCCGGAGATTGCCGTGACTCTGCGTGGTCCGAAAGCGGCGATGGACGAGTTGAACGAGCTGTCCGTGAGTCCGTTCGTGGATCTGAGTGCGATCACCAGTCCCGGTCGCTACCGGCGTCAGGTCTGCACCTGGCTGAGCCGCGAGTCGGATGTAGTGACTGAGTCGACCATGCCGGCAGCGGTGGAGGTCAGTCTGGTGCCGGCGGCGCCTTTGCCGGTGGCGCCGGAAGCCGGGGCCGCCGCGCCCGGCGCCGGGACCCCACCGTGATGGACGCCATGGCCAGTCCCGAGGCCGCAGCGGGCGAAGTCCGCTGTGTGTTTGTGCTTGGGCCGACGGCCACGGGCAAGACGGCGCTGGCGGTCGGGCTGGCTCGGGTGTTCGGCGGTGAGGTGGTCAGCGCGGATTCGCGGCAGGTCTACCGCGGGCTTGATCTGGGGACCGGCAAGGACGTGGCGGAGTATGGCGTCGGGGCGGCTCGGGTGGCGCATCATCTGATCGATGTTGCCGAGCCGCTGGAGGACTATCACCTTTTCCGGTTTGTGTCCGAGGCCCGGGCCGCGATCGCGGCGATTGCGGCTCGGGGCCGCTTGCCGATTGTGGCTGGGGGCAGCGGCCTTTACGTCAACGCGTTGTTGGACGACTATGGCCTGGACGGGGCGGCGCCGGATCCGGGGTTGCGGCGCGAGTTGGAGAGTGTGTCCGACGCCGAGCTCATGTCGGTGCTGCGCCGGGAGGCGCCCGACCTGGCGGAGCGGGTTGACGCCGGCCAACGGCGGCGTCTGCTCCGGGCCGTCGAAATCGCGCGCAGCCGAAACACCTCCCCGTCCCGGGTACGGCCGGCGCTGCGCTTGCGGTCGCTGTTGCTGGGACCGTACTATCCCCGCGCCACGGTGCATGAGCGGATCGCCCGCCGCCTGGATGCTCGTCTGGAGGCGGGTATGGTCGGGGAAGTGGCTGCTCTGCACGCCAACGGGCTGTCCTGGGAACGGTTGGCGTGGTTCGGTCTGGAGTATCGCTGCGTGGGGTTGCACCTGCAGGGCAAGTTGAGTCTAGCGGAGATGCGCGAGGTGCTGTTGGCCCGCATCCGCCAATTCTGCCGGGCGCAGGACGTCTGGTTCCGCAAGATGGAACGGGCGGGCAAGGACATCCACTGGATTCCCGGCGGCGAGGCGGAGTTGGCCGCGGATCTGGTCGGGCGCTTTCTGGCCGGAGAGGAACTGCCGCCGCCGGTGCTGCGTCTGAGCGCCACGCTCTACGGGCCACAGACGAGTCGTTGAGGCGGGTTCGCGGTATCCCCAGATACGGCGGAAGCCCCGGCGGGGCCGGAGCGGACCGCCGACTCCATTAGCGGTTCGGGGC
>CAIZKT010001038.1:0-6630 GCA_903933565.1 uncultured Victivallales bacterium
CCCGCGGCCACTGCCCGGGCGGCCCCGGGCGGTCCAAGGGGATGGAGCGGCCGCGGCCCGCGGCCACTGCCCGGGCGGCCCCGGGCGGTCCAAGGGGATGGAGCGGCCTCCCGCCGCGTTGCCCGTCTCAGCCGACAGCCGAGAACAGGATCAGGGCGGAATCGGGATGCTCCGGCAGTTCCACCTCCATGCCGCCTTCCATGGCCACCCGACCGCTGGCGGTGCCGAGGATCTCGCCGCCCCAGTCGCTGAAGGTGTACTCGCCGTCGGGGTCCAGTCCGTGCAGCTTGAGAGCGGCATGCAGGAAGGGGCTGCGCGGGCGTTTCAGGACCACCAGTAGCCCTTCCTGCGATGCTGGCAGGTAGAGTTCGTAGGCCATCCAGGCGTCCTGGGTGCGGGTGTACTCCGTCAGCGGGTAGAAGTCGCCGTAGAAGAAGCGGCGGACGGTCAGGTACTGCCGCAGGAGCCGGTGGGCGCGGTCGAAGGGGTAATCGGGGGGTATGGGGTCCTGTCTGGCATCGTCGTTGCCCCAGAGGCCGACGGCCAGGGCCGAGCACATGGTGCTGCGCAGGGTGTAGGTATCCCCGTCCTTCAGGTCACCACTGCTGGTGCCGTGCAGTGGCAGCCAGTGCATGAGGCTGAAGGAATGGCATTGGGCTGCCGTGGCGTCGCGGCGGCCGGCCGCATAGTCCGAGCGCCGCAGGGGGGTGGTGCGGCCGCTGGATTCGAGGTCGATGCGGCGCCCGCCGCTGGCGCCATTGTCGATGATCAGCGTGGGGTGGCGCGCCAGCAGTTCGTCCCAGATGGCGTACAGTCCCTCGACATAGCGGATCTCGGTGAGGCCCTGGCGGTCCGGGGTATCGGCCTGGCGCCAGTAGGCAAGCGGGGCGATGTTCGAATCCCAGCGCAGGCAGTCGATGCCGAACTCGGTGATCTGGTCGGAGAGGAAGTCGGTCAGGAAGCGGCGGGCCTCGGGGTCGCCGAGGTTCAGCAGGCGGTCGCCGACGTTGAGTTGATTGCGGGCGCTCTCCATCTTGAGCCACTCCTGCGGCGGCAACTGGTCGCCGTAGTCGGCCCAGGTGATGGCTTTCTCCGGCGGAAGGCGCAAGAGCCATTGCTGGAGTTGCTCGAACCACGGCGTTCCCGGCGCCACGCGTTCGGGTTCAAAGCAGAGCAGGAGTTTGCGTCCGGCGCAGTGCAGCGCCTCGCTGATGGGTTGGAGGCCCTGTGGATAGAGGTCGCCCCTGGGCTCCCAATGGCCGGCGTTCTTCATCCAGTGTCCCGCGCTTCCGAACCACTCGGCATCGATCCCGTAGTACTCGATAGGCAGGTCCTGTTCGACGATCTGGCGGATATTATCCAGGTGAACCTCGGCAGGCGTACCACCCCAGTTGCGGTTGCACAGGGGTGCCAGCAGCGGTTCGCCTTCGGGGTGCGGCCGGTGGTGTGCGAGGATGAAGCGGCGCAGGAGATTGTGGCCACGCATGGGCTCGTCGGCCCAGAAGAGCATGAGGAGGCGCGGGGTCCGCACTTCTTCGCCGGGACGGAGCCGGAAATGCGTCTGTGCCATGCCCGCCTGAAGCTCGAGAGCGCCCTCCGTCGAGCGTGCCAGGCGCGTGGCCCATTCGCCGGTCCAGCCGACGGCCAGGATGAAGCCCCTGCCGTCCAGCATCACGTTCCAGAAGGGGAGCACTTCACTTGATGAACGTCCGCCGCCGGGGCGCTGGCGCAGTTCGCCGCGGGGAAGCAGGCGGCGTTCGACCAGCTCGAAGTCTTCAGCGGAACAGAGCGCGCCTTTCGAGGAGCGCACCACGCAGTTCGCCGCCGCGGCGAGGGGCAACGCGGCGTCCAGGGGCAGCAGCTCTTCGATCATGGGCGTGTCGGCGGTGCCGGTGTTGCGCAGATGCAGGATCCACTCGACCGCCGGGAAGTCGTGGTGCTGGTTGGCCTCGAGGCGCACCTGGAGCCCCGTGGCGAGGTCGGTGTAGGTCAGGACATGCTGGGTATGTGCGGCGCCCGCTGCCGCGGTCTGGGAGTCGAAGCGCCAGTCGGGCAAGAGTTTGCCGGCGGGCTTGTCGCCGTAGGTGAATGAAAAAGGTGGCCGGGTCGCGCTTGCCTGGGCGGTCAGTCGTAAGGCCCATTCCTCGGCCGCGTCCATCTCGTCCTGCTGCATGTGCATGGGTTCTACCTTCACAGGCGGCTTGCTTTGGCCGCTGGGATACCGTGTCACTCCACCGCCAGATCCGCAAAGCAGATCTCCACCGGGAAATCGCCTGCCGCATAGGTCACCGCCACCGTGTTCACGCCCTCCCGCAGCAGCGCCGGGGGCACCTGCCAGGCCCGCAGTTCCTCGTTGTTGCCGAGCAGGCTGGGGTAAGGGGCGTCAGACGGTTCAGAGCGGTCGTAGGTTGCGACCAGCTCCTGCCCGTTCAAGGTCGCCTTCCATTCGGTGACGTCGAACGACCCCGGCGACTGGATGCGGAAGCGTCCGCCAAGCCGCCAGCCGCCATCAGGCGGAGCCAGGATGAACTCGAAGTGGCTCGTGCCGCCCGGCTCGAGCTTACGGTGGGGGCCGTTGCCCTCGATCCGGCGCGCCGGGCGATCCCAGCTCAGCCAGGTCGAGCCCATGATGTAATGCTGCGGTTGCCGCGCCAGCCAGGCAGGGTCGCCGAGGCGCTGATGCATGGCGAAGGGGGGTTCGTGGAACGGCCCACGCGGTCCGGGGCCATGCTCGCGGTAGTAGACGAAGTTGAAGGTACTTAGCCCGTCGGCTCCCCGGGCGTAGGCCTGATGCGCGGTGGTCCAGAACTGCCGCGGGGTGGTCCGGCGGAAGAAGAAGCTGTCGTAGCCGAGTTTGGCGCGGTTGCGGGCGATGGCGGTGCAGTGGCACATCTCGACGTAGAGAGCGACGTCCGGGACGAGGGCCCGGATCTCGGCCAGGTCGCCATACTGGTTGGTAAAATAGGAGTGGGACAGGTTGACCATGTCCACCCCGGCCTTGACGAACGCTGGCAGGTCAACGCCGAGGTCGTCGTGAGCCCGAAGTACGGCCGGCACGCGCACACACAGCCAGCGGCGGCACCCCGGGCGGGCTGTACGGTCGAGCAGGCGACGCACCTCATGCACGAAGTCGTTCATGATCTCGCACCGTTCCGCCAGCGGGGTCTTCGTCTCGTCAAAAAAGCGGTTGTGGCGCATGAAGTCGAGCTCGAAGCCGTCCAGGTCGTACTGCTCGCAAAGCTCCTCGATGAAGGCGAACTTGAAGCGGCGCACCTCGGGGATGGCCCAGTTGAGCACGCGGCCATTCCAGTCGTTGATATCCTGGCCGATGCGCCACTCGGGGTGGTTGACGTGGATGGGACTGAAGACGTGCCAGGCCCAGCTCTGGATGTCCTTCGGGTCCATGGCGGTGAACTCATGGCCATGCGAATCGTTGAGGCGGAAGGAGACGAAGGGCGTCTGGCCATGGCGACGGCAACGCCTGACGAACACCTCGACCATGTCTCCCCCGGCGGCCATGTAGGCAGCGTAGGCGTTGGCGGCGGGGTCCATGCCGGTGCGTTCCTTCATGAAGCGCACGTGCTCGGCGAAGGGGTAGACGCGGCTCTTCCACCATGGCACCCAACCCACGCCGGGCTGCAACAGGTGGACATCGATGCCCATCCCGGCGGTCTCATCCACGCCTGCCTCAAGCGTCTCGCGGCTGAAATTCAGTTCGCGATACACCCAGCCATCCGTGGCCGGATCGCGCACCCAGTTGGGCTGCGGCTGGAAGGGGCTGCGGCAGGTGCAGAGGTTCGTCGTGTCGTTGCTGAAGAGGACTTTGAACGGGGCTTTCACGTCAGTTCATTCTGAAAGAACTCGATGATTTCGCCGGCCAGGCCGCGGCAGAAGGCGATGCGGACGGGGGTTGGCTGGGGCTGGCTGGGGATGGTCACATCGCGCGCGGTCAGGGTCACCACCGCCCCGGCCGCCACGGCCTGGGCCAGGGCGGCGTCGCAGTTCGCCGTGCGCAAGGCCAGATGCAACACCGGGCCCTCGGGCAGGACGCCGTCGGCGCCGCCGGCGAAGACCTCGATGTAGTTGCCGTTGCCGCAGTCGAGCAGGACGGCCCGGCTGTTGCCTTCGCCCCAGGAGATCCTCTCGGTCAGTCCGAGGCCTTTCTTGTAGAACTCCACAACCGCCTCGAAGTTGCTCACTTTCAGGGCGAGATGATGGAACCCGCTGACCGTCCGTAGTTGTGACATCCTGACTGCTCCTTGGCTATCCCGACATCCGCTCTTCGCCGTGCCGGCGGCGCGCGGATGTGCGGGCGCAGGGCACGGGAGTCGACGCATAGCGTAATGCCTGGAGCATGAAACTGCATGGCGAGGCCGCACCTGCGGTTGAGATTATGGTGAGAGGCTGGCCTTCCGCGCTCGGTCGGACCGCCTTACCTGACCCGGTACGCCGCCACGCCCTGCGGCGAGGCTGGCTCCGTCTGCTGGCCGGCGCCGGGATTGAAGATCGAGGCGTGCGGTTGGCGCGGGTAGGTCAGGCCGACGACGCGCTTACCCACCAGGCACGGCTCGGCAAAGCCCAGGTCGCTCTGGCGTGCGTACATCTGCTTGCCGTTTCTGGCGTTGAACTGGCGGATCAGGGTGGTGCCCTTACCCCCGGTGACCATCTCGATCGCGCCGGTCCGTGCGGTGTCCGCCACCAGGATGAAGCGCCGGTCATCGCCCAGCGGGATGCCGTAGGCATGGCGGACCCGCCAGAGCTCCCGTCCCGATTCGCGCTCTACGGCCAGCACCACCTGCACCACCTTCCGCTTCGCCTGTTCGAGGACGTGGCTGAACTCGGGCATCTTCTCGAGTTCCTTGTAGGCGGGTGGCAACTTCACGTCCTTGTCGGCCAGGCGTTCCTCGATCTGTCCGGCCAGGTAGATGCGTGTCGAGGCCACCACGATGTCGCCTTCTCCGGTGGCCAGAAGGACGCCCCATTTCTCTTTGCCCGTGGTGGCGTCCAGGCAGCGGCAGGAGTCGCCGCCGACCAGCAGCAGCAGTCCGTCGCGCAGGAGTGGCCGCAGCCCAGCCTTCTCGGGCAGATTCAGCGTGTAGGCCACCGTGCCGTCGGCCGCGAAGGCGGTCAGTTGCTCGCCGGCCTGGATCAGCACCAGGTCGCCGGCCGGGACGGGGCCCCAGGCCAGCGTCGCGGGAAGCTCCGTCTGCCAGATCCGGCTGCCATCCGCCGCGCCGAAGGCCAGCAGGCTCAGGCTGGCGCCGGTCGTTTTGTCGGTCGGCTGGGCGGGGGTCGCAGGAGTGGCCAGGAACACCGCGTGGGCTGCCTTTGGCCCGACGCTCAGGGCGGTGATGGCCGTGCCCTTCTTCAGTTTGGGGCTGGCCCAGAGCTCCTTTCCGGATTGCAGGTCCAGGCAGACGAGGCGAGTTCCGGTCTGTGCCAGCATCTCCTGGGCCGTCACCAGCTTCTGGCGCAGCGCCTTCATGGTGTTGCCAGCGCCGGGAGTGCCGGTTTCGTAGCCACCGGTTTCGTCGAACGCTTTGCGCATCTCGGCCTGGGCCTGTTTGAGCAGCTCCCTGCCTTTTCGGGCCACGGCCAGGTCGAGTGGCAGGGTGGCCACATAGTATGCCCGCGCCAGGTCCGGACTCAGGGCGAGGCAGCCGAGGCGACCCTCGTCGAAGCTGCTGGTGAAGAGGGCCTTGCCGTCAGTGCCCAGGCGGACCAGGGTGTCGTGCGTCTGACGCAGGATGCTGCCGTCGCTGAGCAGATGGAGGTTTCGGCTGCCGTCGCGGCCGGGCCAGCCGTATTCCAGTTCCAGCGCCTGCTCCTGTTCCAGGTCGATTTTCTCGGCGTCGGCCGAACCGACTGTGGGCAGGGCGATGGTGCGCCCCACGGTGCCCTTGAGTGGATCGAGCACCACCACGGTATTGCCCGCGAGCACGGTGACCCCCGAGTCGCCGCTGGCGAGAATGCGGGTGGCGGACTGCTGGTCAGGGGCCTTCCACTCCCAGCACACCTTGCCAGCCGGATCGAGGAAGAGCTTCCAGAGGATCGCCAGGAGGACGAGGGCGACCAACCCGCCCAGGGCCAGGAGCAAGAGCTTGCCGAGGCGGGCCGTCTGGCGCAGGTCTGCTTCGGCTTCACGCTGCCGCTGCCGGCTCTGTTCCGTGACATTGCTGCGGCCCTTCTCAATGCAGGCCTGGCTACAGTGGTAGCCAAACTGCTTTGAGCACTCCCGGCAGACGGGTTTACCGCACTCGACGCAGCTTCCCGTGACGGTCTCCTGCGGGTGCCGTTCGCAGGGCGCCTGGTGTTGTGTCTTGGCCATGGCCTTCGCTCCTGGCTGGTCTGTGACCCTAGCGGCCGGTCAACTTCGGGGGTCGCGGATCGGCGCACTTCCTACCGTCCTGTCACGAAAGGTAACACAGGAAGGGGTACGGTGCCTGCGGCCCGTTACCCGCAACGGCCGCAGGGCGCAGGTCAGTTCCGTAGGGGCTTCTGTTTCGATCGTCTCCGCGTCCGGCGAGCAAAACGGGTCACTTGACTCTTGGGGGAGACTTCCGGCGGGACGTGTCGCGAATGCCAGACGCCGCGGAGCGCTGAAAGCGCGGCCATTCCTCAGCCCAGGGC
>CAIZKT010001039.1:0-9401 GCA_903933565.1 uncultured Victivallales bacterium
CTCTGCATTTTCCCAAACCTGAGTGGTGATCGTGACGACAATCTGCACCAACGCTTTGAACGGATTGCCGCCCGCGTGCAGGAACGCGGTGGGGGGCCACCGCGGTCTGGTGGAGATGCGGTGGGCTCCACCGCCGCGCCTGAGGCCAGGCGTCTCTCCAGGGGAATGGAGCGGCCGCGGCTCGCGGCCACTGCCGACCCGACGCTTGGCGGTCCCGGGGATTGGAACCGGTGGTGCCGACCCGGTTCGGGGTGTGCTCTACACTAGACGGGACTCGCCCGCGCCAGTAAGGTAGGTGTTGGTGGTGGGCGACAGCAAGATGCCGGTGGCAGGCCGACTGCCGCGGGAATGGCGTTCGGCTTGAGCGCGATCGTGAGACTGGATATGGCGGTACCGATGAGCACGGCCAACACCTACGACTCAGCAGTGCTTGACGAGGCGGTTCAACGGATCGTCCGTAGCGTGCGACCGCGGCGCATTATCCTGTTTGGCTCGGCCGCACGTGGCGACATGGGGCCGGATAGCGACATCGACCTGCTCGTGGTCGTGCGGGACGGCGTGCATCGGCGGCGCACCGCCCAGACGCTGTACCGCAGCCTCATGGGGTTGGGGTTCGCCACGGAACTGGTCATCGCCACAGAGGGTGACTTGCGCGACTTCGGCGACGAGGCGTCATTCGTGTTCCGCGCCGCCTTGCACGAGGGGAGGGAGCTCTATCATGCCGTCGCCTGATGCGATCCCCGGCTCGGCGCGCGAATGGCTCGCCCGGGCCCGCGGCGACTTGGCCTTGGCCAGGGCGCCGTTGCCCGAGGGCGCCTTCCTCGACGATCTCTGTTTCCACGCGCAACAGGCGGAGGAGAAGGCGATCAAGGCCGTGTACCGGGACCGCGGTTGGCCGTTCCGCTACGTTCACGTGATCGAGGAGTTGCTGACCGGCCTGAAACAACACGGCGTGGCCATTCCGCCCGAGCTCGAAGAGGCCGTGATCCTCACGGGCTACGCCACCACGGGTCGTTATCCGAGCCGCGAGGAGCCGGTCACGCCCGAGGAGCATGCCGAGGCCGTAGCGCTCGCCGAGCGGGTGGTGGCCTGGGTGGTTGGCGTCACGGGCAACCCCCCGAGGTGAACTTACCGGCCGCCCAGTGGAACGTGGCCGTATGCCGCGGCCGGGATACGGAGATCCCGGCTTCCAGGGGCGGGCCGGCCATACCGATATGCGAACTGCGGTTCCACCTCTCGACCCTCTGCGGTTCTCATACAAGCGAGAAACATCTATGGGTGTCCTGATGGCCATACTTACTTCAGCGCGAGTGACACACCGGGGGCTCTGGCTGGCGGCCTGTCTGGGCGCCGCCCTCTGCCTGGGAGAGCTGACCGTGGACGACTTCAGTAGCCTCGCCGCCTGGCGGCCGAACCCCGACGGTGGCAATGCGCCCCAGATCTCGTCGGCGCCGGATGGCGTCAGCGGTCCCTGTCTGCGGCTGCAGTACCGCGATACGGAACCGCACTGGGGCAATGTGACGCGTGACGTCACCATGCCGCCGGAAGCTACCGGCCTGAGCTTCAAGATCCGTGTGCTCGCCGCGACCCCTTCGACGGCCCTGCACGTGTGGCTGTTCGAAGCCGACGGCGACGCCTACATGGTGCGGGTTCAGCCGGAGGCCAATGAACTGCATGCCCTGGGCGCGGGCTGGCACACGGCCACGGTGCCGTTTGCCGCGCTGAACTACCAGCCGCGCGGCGACAAGACGCGCGCCTTTCTGACCATCAACCGCCTGGTGTTGGGCTGCAATTTCGGCGATCTGGACATTGCGGTGGACGATCTGCAGTGGGTTATGCAGGCACAGGGCACCATGGCCCTGCCCCGCAGCGCCTCGGTACCGACTCTGGAACGCGGCCCGGCCGGGGCGGTGGCCATTCTGGCCGAAGCGAGCTTCCCCGTGCGGCCGTCCCACGCCAAGCCGGAGCATCTCGCCGAACTCTTGCGCGAGGCTGGCTTTGGGGTGACGCTGCTACGGGCTGGCGAGGTCTGCGACCCCGCGGTGCTGCGCCGCGCGGCGGTGGACGTACTGCTGGTTCCCTGCGCCCCCTTTTACCCCCAGGAGGGCCGCGCGGCTCTGCTGGGGTTCCTGCGCGAGGGCGGCGCCTTCGTCGCGCTGGGCGGCTACGCCTTCGATGACCTGGTGGTCCCGAGCGTCGACGGTTGGCGGGCGGTGAATCCGGCCGTGACCGCGGCCGAGATGGACAACCACAAGCAGCCCCCCACGGCCATCAATACTCGCACCGGCAAGCCGGGGGACACCATGGGGCTGAACCCCGAGCAGATCGGGGTCTTTGATCCCTCCTACGAACTGCGCCGCGCTGTCGCTCTCCGCGCCGCGCCGGGGCAGCACATCCTGGACGCCGACTGGCACTCCGACACCCCGGTCCAGGGCTTCGCGGCGATCGCCATGACCGGCAGCAACAGCCCGGTGTTTCCCGATGTCTATGGCCGCTGGATGCCCCTGGTTCAGGCGGTCGACTGCTTTGGCCGCGAGCGCGGTTCGGTCCTGGCTCTGGTGCAGAACTACGCCGGTCCCTACGCGCACGCCGGCTGGGCTTTCTGCGGGGTCACCGACCAGGACCTCTTCGACGGCCGCTTCCCGGAACTGGACCGCGCTCTGGTCGAGGCCACCCGGCGCTTGGCGGCGCCGACCTTCCTGCACTCGCTGCGTACGAACCTGGCCTGCTACCGTCAGGGCGAGGAGGTCGTTGTCACCGTCCACGCTCGGCTGCCGGTTGGGGTCGTCGGCACGGTGCGTCTGGACGTCGACGGCATCGCTATCGGTGAGCTGGCGGCGGCGGCGGGTGACCAGGCGCTCTCGGCAACCTGGAAACCGGCAGCTTTCGGGCGTGACCTTTGTCGCGTCCGAGCCGTCCTTGAGGTCGGGGGCAAGCCCGTGGACGAAATGAGCACCGCCTTCGCCGTCTGGGACGAGGCCGTGCTGCGCGCCGGCCCGGCCGTGACCCAGAAGGGCAATCTCTTCGAGTACCGCGGGGTGCCGACCTTCCTGAGCGGCGCCAATCAGACGGGCATGATGTGGTACTCGGGCAACGAAGACCCGCTGGTCTGGAAACGCGATTTCGAGCAGATGGGAGACTACGGGCTGAACCTGCTGCGCGTCCTGCATTTCTCGCCGTTCGCCAAGGAAGGTCAGGCCGCCAAGAGCTCGAGGGACCCGCTCGATCTGCGCCAGCAGCCCGTGACCACGCAGCGGCAGACCGATGCCATGGTGCAGCTCGCCCAGCAGCACGGCGTGGCGGTCTTCCTGACCCTGCACGACTGGATGCCGGTGGAACTCAGCGCCGAGGGACTTGAAGCGCAACGCCAATGGGCCGCCTTCTGGGCCGGACGCTACCGCGATGTCCCCGGCATCTTCTACGATATCCAGAATGAGCCCAGCGTCGGCATCCCGGACAACGCCGACACTCGCGTCCTGGCCGAAGCCTGGCTGACGCAGCGTTATGGCAGTCTGGAGAAAGCCAAGGCAGCCTGGGGCTGTCCCGCGGAGCAGCCTCTGCCGCTCACCCTCAACCGCGCCGCCGCCTGGGACAGTTTGCCGTCGCGCGACCTGGATCGCTTTCGCGCTGAGCTGTTCAAACGTTGGACGGCCGCCAACCTCTCCGGCGTGCGGGCCGGCGACCCGGGCGCTCTGGCGACCGTCGGCCACCTGCAGAATCAGACCGCGGCGGACAAGCTGGTCGGAGCGGAGGGGCTGGACTTCACCAACACCCACTTCTACGGCGCTGTGGGCGAGTACCGCGCCATCCTCAAGCTCATCGACCGGCGCTTTGAGGGCAAGAGTTTCTCGCTGGGCGAATTCGGCGCCCGCGAGGCCCACGATGCCCGGGTCAACGGCCAGACCGGCGATCCCGCCGAGCGCTCGGTGCCGTACTTCCTGGCCGTCGGCCACTACGCCCTCGGTATGGGCGCTTCGTTTGTCGCCTGCTGGGACTGGAAGGACTTCCGCGACTGCGTCTTCCCCTGGGGCGTCACCCATGCTGACCTGGTCGCCAAGCCGGTGCTGGAGGCGTACCGTAACCAGTCGCTGCTCTTCCGTACGGCCAGACCGCGTTACGAGCCCCCGGAGCTGGTCCTGCTCATCCCAGACAGCCTACGATTCGGCCCGAAGACGAACGAGATCCATGCGGCGCTGGCCCGGGCCACCTCCTGGCTCATGGGCTGCAATGCGCCCTTTGGCGTCATCAACGAGGAGTCCCTCGAGCGCCTGCCGACGAGCTGCCGGGCCATCGTCTGGCCCATCCCCTACTGCCCGACCGATGATAGCTTCGCCCGCGTCCGCCGTTTCGTCGAGTCTGGCGGGGCGCTGCTGCTGACCGGCGACGTACGCTTCGGCGAAGACCGCCAACCCACCCGGAGCGGGCGCCTGCAGGAGCTCGGCCTGAGCGCCACGTCAGCACCCCGGCCGCCCTTCCCTGCTGATGGCACGCTGGCGCGCGGCGCCGCTACGGCAGCTTGCGGCAAGGGCACGGTGAGCTGGGTGCCGTTCCCGCTCGAGTTGGACAGCGGCGCCGCCGGCGGCGCTGTGTACCGGGAGTTTCTGGACCGCGTCGGTATCGCCCGCCTGCATCTCGAGCCGGACGACGGTTCGGTACATGCCTTCGAGGTTCCCTTGCAGGAGGGTCGTGCCTTGGTGCTCTACAACGACACCGCGGCCCGCCGCAGCATCGCGGTCGCCGGATCCACCCTGGCGCGGCGGATCGAGGTGGAGCTGGACGGCGGGGGCAGTGGTTTCGTGCTGATTCGTGATGGCCAGGTGCTGGCCGCCGAGGCACAGGGCAGGCTGACGGTCGATGGGCGAGTCATCCTGCAGGCCGAGGGGCGCCAGGCAGTACTCGCCCTCGACGGCACCGACCTGGCCGCCAGCAAGGTCCTGCTGGTCTTGCCCTTTGGCCCGGGAAAAGCGACGATACCAGGTGTCGCGGGCGCGCCGACCCCCAGCGTCGAGATCGGCGAGTTCCGCGCAGGGCGCTGGCACCCGCTGGGCAGTGAGGCGCTACCCGCGGCCGACCCGCGCTCGCTTGCCGTCGACGCCAGCGCGCCCTTCGACCTGCGGCTCGTGGCAGCTCCCGACCGCCTGGCCGAAGCGCGCCGTGCCGCCGAACACCTCCTCAGCCGCGAGCCATAACTTGACCGCGTCCTGTCCGCCGCTGGGCGTGGACGCTTTGGACTGCGGCGGCAGAGGCTCGCCGTGGCGAGTCGCCGACGCCGCTTTGGCTGACACGCATGGCACCGGCAACGCGCTCCAGCCAAAGCGGTGTCGCGGTCGCCTGTGGCGGACTTGCCACCGCACATGGGGAAGCTGTCGACCCTAAACAGCCTCGCTCGGTTCGCCATCAGTCCAACCCAAGCTGAACCCGGATGGCCCGCTCGACCGCGGCCAACTCGGCCTGGGAAAGACAGCCGAACCGCTCAAGCAACCGCGACCAGACTTCACCTCGGCTCATCGCGGACCTCCCCCGCCAGGTTCTCTGCCCATTCCAGTGCCTCCCCCTCGCGGACCTCGTCGGCGGCCATCGCGCGGTAGCCTTCGGTCAGATCGGCCGAGATGACATGCGGGCGAACCAGCTCCTCGATGAAGTGGCTGATGCGACGGCGCCCAACGGTCTTGTAGAGGCCGCGGTAGACCCCCTCGTCAACGGTGATGGTCAACTTCTTCTGCATATCATCGCATCCTGCACGTGTTCTATACGCATTTCATGGGACGGAAGCAGCACCCTGTCAACTCCCCATCCCGTGGCAGGCAGCAGTTCAGATCAATACTCGAGATTGGCGCCGAACTCCGGGGTCTCACCCTTCTTCACCGCTGCCGTCCAAGCGGCGAGCCGCTCCGCGCCCATCTTCCAGAACCTGCCGCAGCGCGTGAAGTACTCCAGGACGACGTCCTTCTCGCCCTTGGCCAGGAGGTCCTTGGCCAGTTGCATATTGGGGCCGAAGGAGTTCATCTGCGGCGAGCCCTTGTTGTCGGCGGAGGCGAGCAGGCGTTTCTTCGCTTCGGCGACATTGCCTGCCGCCAGCGCGATCCGGCCGAGCACCTGGTTCGCGTCCTGGATCGCGTTACCGTAGTTCCAGTCGTTCGGGTACTTCGGCGCGAGGAGTGCCAGTTCGTCCGCGAGCTTCCGGGCCTCGGCGGTCTTTCCTGCCTTCAATGCGTTCTTGGCAGCGCGGTTCAGGGCGCAGAACCGTTCGATCTCCGTCGTTGCCGCACTCAGGTCACCCTGGACGATCTTCATCGTGCGCTCCTGCTCCGCCGCCGTGGCGTTCTTCTCCTCCGCGCCTTGGGAAGGTAGAACCGCGGCCAGCATGCCCGCCAGAATGACGCCCCCAAACACCGTGGCTTTCATGTAACGCATCCTCCTTTACCGCAACTCTGGTCCCGGCCGCTGTGACGTGCTATGATGTGGGCGGCACGTTTCGGAATATACGACCACGGCTACGTCGCTGCCTCTACTCCATCCTGGAACACCGTGGTGGCGGCACGGGCTGCAACAACTACGGCGAGCGACCGCTGCGCAGGGCAGACTGAGTTCGCTTTGGAGGACCCGGTGATGAACAGAGGCAAGATTGTGGCCGCGGTGAAGACCGGGCGCATCCTGGTATCGGACGGCGCCTGGGGGACGTTTCTGCAGCAGAAGGGTCTGCAGCCGGGCGAGTGCCCCGAGCTCTGGTGCGTCGAGCGTCCGGCCGAGGTGCTGGACATTGCCCGGAGCTACGTGGTGGCGGGGGCAGACCTGATCGAGTCGAACAGTTTCGGCGGCAGCCGCTGCAAGCTTGAGCACTACGGGCTGGCGGCGCGGGCGACCGAGATCAACGAGGCCGCGGCCCGCATCTCACGCCAGGCGGCTGGCAGCCAAGCCTGGGTGATCGCCTCCGTGGGGCCGACCGGCAAGTTGTTGCTCATGGGCGACATCACCGAAGCGGAACTCTACGGCGTCTTCAGGGAGCAGTGCAAGGCTCTGGAACAGGGCGGCGCCGACGGCTTGTGCATCGAGACCATGATGGCCGCCGACGAGGCCGCCATCGCCGTGCGTGCGGCGAAGGAGAACACCGCCTGCGAGGTCATCTGCACCTTCACCTTCGACCGCACCGTCCACGGCGACTACCGGACCATGATGGGCACCACCCCCGCCGCCGCCGCCCAAGCCGTCCTCGAGGCCGGCGCGGATATCATCGGCACCAACTGCGGCAATGGCATCGAACGCATGATCGACATCGTCCGTGAGATGCGCGCCGCGGCGCCACAAACACCCATCCTGGTGCATGCCAACGCCGGTCTGCCCAGGAACCTCAACGGCGTCGATGTCTTCCCTGAGACGCCGACGGATATGGCCGCGCAAGTCAAGGCCATCGTGGCGGCTGGGGCCAACATCGTCGGCGGCTGCTGCGGCACCACCCCGGATCACATCCGGGCCATTAAGCGGGCGCTCACGGCCTGAGTTAGACCGCTCCGGGCATACCCATAGGCAAACTGCGGGTTGCAGACAGGCAAGAAAACGCCGCCGACCGGGTGGGTCGGCGGCGCGACGTGCCGCTCACCGCTGACGGGCTGAGGTCAGCGGTCTGGTGCTCAGATCGTTTTCGTCTTCTTGGCCTTCTTCTCTTGGCGCTTCTCTTTCAGCGTCTTCTTGGGCTGTTTCTTGGCATCTTTCTTGACGTCTTGGGACTTGGCCATGGGTCACCTCTTGCTTCGTTTCCCCGGTCTCTGACGGCGTGTGCCTGATGATCCCGGAGCCCCGCGACCTGTCGTTCAAGGCCTGCCGGCCGACCCCAGTTCACCGCACCCGTTATGAATGTACCGAGAAAGGAGCCTGCCTGCAAGCGCTGGCGGCGTAATGGGCGCAGGTCAGTTCCGTAGGGGCACCTGCCCGGCATGGCGGGGCGCTGGTCGGTTCTGGGGTGGTCGTCGCGATGGGGATACGGCGGTGACCGCCGGCTCCAGGGCGGGACGGCGCGAGGCGGATTAGGACGGTCGGGCCGAGCGCTGCTCCACGCCTGGCGCCCGTCTGGCGCCCGGCGGACTAGAGATGCCGTCCCTGAGCGTCTCTTGAAGCGGCTCGGGTTGGTCCCCATTGTTCCTGCGTCAGTCTGCCTGGAGAAGGTCTGCGACGAAGGGATTGTCCGGACCCAGGAGTTCGACCCTGACTCCGTAAGCGGAACGAAAGGCGGCGCTTCCGGCGCGGCGTGGATGCCACTTGGTCTCGAACGCGCGCAGGCCGGTCTCGGCCTTGACCACCAGGTCCACTTCCGCCTGCGTGCGCGACCGCCAGAAGAACAGCTCACAGGGCGAACCGAGTAGGGCGTTGCGTTTCGCCATCTCGGCAATCACCCAGTTCTCCCACAGGGGGCCGATGTCGGGGCGGAATTCCTCTGCCGAGAATGCGTTGAGCAAGGCGTTGCGGATGCCGGTGTCCCAGAAAAACACCTTCTGGTTCTTCGAGATCTCCTTGCGCTGGTTGGTGCTGAAGGCCGGGAGTCGGAAGATGACGAACGTCTGTTCGAGGAGAGCCAGGTAACGCTCGACCGTGGGGCGTCCCATCTGCAGTTGCGTGGCCAACTCATTCACCGAGACCTCGTTGCCTGCCTGATGCGCCAGCAGGAGCAGGAGGCGGCGGATCAGGTCCGGGGTCTTCACCAGGCCCGTCTGCAGGATGTCTTTCCAGAGGTAGTCCGAACTGAGTTCGCGCAGCAGACGACGCGGATCGGCCGAAAGCACCACCTCCGGGTAACCGCCGAAGGCAAGCCGCTGGAGCAGGAAGGCCCGCAAGGGCGCGGCGAAATGCTGGCGCAGCGTGGCGCGGTCAAACCCGGACTGGCCCCAGTCCTGGGACTGCAATGCCTCGCCAAACAGCAGCGGCGGCAGCACCAGCTTGTGGTTGCGCCCGGTCAGGCTTTCCGCCATCTGGTAGAGAAGATCAAGGGAAGAGGAACCGAGAAGCAGGATGCGAGTGGGCACTTTGGCGTCGTGCCAGCCCTTCACGATCCGGGCTGTCTCCGGCAGGCGCTGGGCCTCATCGAGCACCAGTACCCGGGGCGCGCCGAGAGAACGCAGCGCCTCCAAAGGCGGCAACGAGGCCGCCGCCAGGAACCGCGCCTTATCGATCTCCACATCGAAGTTGAGGAACTCGACGCCCTCACCCTGTACCACCTGCTCGACGAGAGTCGTCTTCCCAACCTGGCGGGCCCCCAGAAGGAGGGTCACCTTGCCGCTGGCCAGGGCACTCCGCAGATCGTCTTCCGCCTCCCGTTTGAGGTACATGCATACAGAATAACCGGTCAATATGTATAGTACAAGGTAAGATTAGTGCGAACCTGAATTAGGTCGCGGGAAAGGGGCCGTCCC
>CAIZKT010001040.1:0-4851 GCA_903933565.1 uncultured Victivallales bacterium
CCCTGCGTGGCCGCCGCGGCGCCGACGCAGCGGCGCCCTCCAACGCCCTTCGTCCGCCGCGGCGGACGAGGGGCGGAATGGGCAGCGCGTTGGGTCAAACGAGGTTGCGGCAAGTCTCCTACAAGCAAACCCCTACGGAGCTGACTTGCGCCCAACAGCTCGGGTCCATGGCAGGAAGGTCGGATGGACGGGGCCTGAGGAGGATTTTGCTTGCGCGTTATATGGATAGCTAGTCGCGTCCATCAGGACCATCGAACGCGGCAGGCTCTGCGACCTGCGCACAGCTGCCGGGCAGGTCTACCACAACCTGCAGTCCTGGAGCGACGGCTGGAACCGCTGTGAGTAGGTGCGGCAGGACGATCTTGGGGCGGTCCGGGAAGCGGTGGCCAACTACCCGAACCACTCCGGCGGGAGGTCGAGGCTCCAGACCTCGTTGCTGAGCACCTCGGCATAGCCGCCGTAGAGCCAGAGCTTGTCCTGGAAGACCACCGCCGAGTGCTCGTGGCGGTTCTTCCAGATCACGGCGGCCTTGAGTTCCGTCCAGTTCCTCCCGTCCGGCGAGGTCCAGACGTCGCCGAAGTTGCCGTTCTCCTTGGACCAGCCACCGAGGACCCAGATCTGCTCGCGGTAGACGAGGGCCGAGAACCATAGCCGCGGCGCCCAGGGGGCGGCGGCGCTCACCTGGGTCCAGTTCACCCCGTCGGCCGAGCACCAGACATCGTGGCTCGCGACATGCTCCGGATGCCAGAGCCCGCCGCCCATGATCCAGATCTTGCCTGCGAAGACGACGGCCTGGGCATGCGCCCGCTTTGACCAGCCGGCATTCGCCGTCTCCAGCCTCCACTCCTTGCCGTCGGCCGAGGACCAGACGTCATTCTTGATCATTGCCTCACTGTGGTCATAGAAGCTCTCGGTGCCGCCGAGCACCCACATGCGGTCCTTGAACACCGCGAACGCGGGCGCCACCCGCGGGCACCAGCCGGCGTGCTCCGTCTCCAGCCTCCACTCGGCGCCGTCGGTTGAGGACCAGACCTTGTTGCTGCACTCGGTGCCGGGCAGCTTGCGGCCGCCCATGATCCACATCCTGTCCCTGAAGACCAGCGACACCGGCAGGTCGCTCTGTACCCAGGGCGCGGTTTCCACCGTGCGAATCCAGCGCTTGCCGTCGGGCGACTTCCAGACATCCAGCGGATTGGGCTGTTTGGCGTCGAACCAGCCGCCCAGGATCCACAGGTGGTCCCGGTAGACGAACTCGCCTTGCGAGTCCCGCGCCTGCCAATCCGCCTTCGGGTTCACGCACACCCAGTCCGGACTCTGTCGAGTGTCACTCATCGCCGTCTCCGCTCTGTTCGCCAAGGTTGTTACCAGCACCAGCACCATCTGGCACAGCCGCCGTCTGCCCGGCTGGCGCACCCGAGTCCAGCGAACCCATCTGCCTATGGACCGCCTTCTCTGATCATGGCGAACCTGGCGGACGGCTCCTCTGCCGGCGCGACTCAGTCAGGCCGGTTCCAGGCCACCAACCGCGGCAGGCTGAAGCGCAGGGCCGTGCCCTCGATGTCGCGCTGCGGGAAGGATGTGATCGTCGTCTTGCCCGCCGCCACCGTGAAGGCTGGACGCTCGCGGACGTGTACCCGGGTCCCGCCCCCAAGCGGCTCGAGGCCCACCACGTTGAACGGCCAGACGGTGCCGTCGGCAAAGGTCAACAGCAGCGGGCCTAGGTCAGTGCCGGCGAGGTTCTGGTCGACGACCAGGCTGCCACGCGAACCGTCGCGCTGGCCGCGGACGTCCCAGCTCTGCACGGTCCCTGTCCAGCCGGCGCGCTCCTCGAGGCTCACGGCGCCGAACTGGAGCCGGCTGCTGTCGTACAGGCGCGCCGTGCGGACGAGTCCCGCGGCGTCGAGCCGCAACCAGGCGTAACGGCCGGCAAACTGAAGCGTGCCGTGCGGCGTGTCGAAACGGGCCGTTGCGCTGGCCGCCAGGGCCATGGCGATGTAGTCGGTGCCCTGCTGGCCGCGGTCGACGCTGATCAACAGCGCCTCGCTAGCCTGCGTGGCGGAGAGCGCCCGCACCCCCGGCTCTCCCCGTACGGGTTCGTGGGTGGCTACAAACACGGACTGCAGATCCTGGCCGCGCCGACGGAGGCAGAACACGGGCGCCTGGGTCTTGTCGAGGTCGGCGTTCATCTCACGGGCCCGGCGGATGTCGGGGGCACGCCCGGCGAAGAGCTCGGTTCCGGCCATTCCCGCCACGAGGGTCCGCATCCCCAGCCGCGGCTGGTCCAGCACTCGGAAGTCGAGGGTGATCATGCCGTCAGTGGGTGCCTGCCGCACGTCGCCGATGAAGCCAAACCCGAAGCCGGGCGGATTCGGATCCTGGAACGACTGGGGCAGACGGAAGGCGATGCCGGGGTTCATGAGGGTGCCAGCGTACGGCCGCAGCTCGAGGCCCGGTGTCAACGCCACGCTGTCCACATCGCGACACCCATGCAGCAGCCAGTCGTGCTGCGTACCGCCATGTACCTCGAAGACGTCAACGACATACGCCTCGCGGCTGTCGGCGCCGATCACCGCCACCGTCCGCCGGTACCGGGACGTCACCTTTGGATAAGCCGTATCGCTCTGCACGGCAGCGAGGTGGAAGAGCGCCCCATCACTGCCGTAGGCCAGCAGTCGGTGCCCCTGGTGCAACCGGTCCAGACCGCTCTCGATCCCGTTGACCACGACCGTGTTGTGGGACATGGTGACGGTGGGCCAATGGAGGCGGTAGTTGGTCCAGGTGTAGCCGATGTCGCTGAGCAGCTCGTAGCCGTTCGCCCACAGGCCGAGGGACAGCGCGTCACTGTGCTTGTGGTGGTGGCCCATGGTGTAGTTCAACCAGCAGTGCATCTGCTCTGCGCCCTCGCCGCCGCCCAGCACGGCGATGCCGGTAGCGGGCAACAGCACGGACTCGGTGCGTTCGCGCGGCGTGCTGCTGCCGCGGGTCCAGTAGTCGGTCTTGCCGTGGACGGCCCAGGTGTCGTTCACCGGCAGCAGGCGGTTGTCGGGCAAGCGCGCGGCGCCGATGACCCGCTCCGCCACCTCATAGTCGGGCGCTACGCGCCGCAGGTCCAGTTGCTCGAAACGCCGGCCGTCGACCGGGTCGGTGTACCACGGCGGGTCGCTGTAGCCCTGCCCGGCCTCCATGACCACCTGCAGCCCGCCCTGCGTCTGCGTCGCGTACGAGTCGGAGGTCTCCAGCCAATGCCCGTCATAGAGGAACTTCTTCGCCAGCACCCGCTCGAAGCGGCGCACGCTCTCGTGGACCCATTCCGGCCGACCGAGCACTCGTCCGGCCAGGATGGCGCCGCGCCACATGCCCATGGACATATTGCTGCCGTCGTCGGCAAAGCCCATGACGAACTCCACCAGGGGCACGATGAGATCACCCTCGATCCGTTGCCGCGCCTGGCCGCCGGCGAAGCTCGGCCAGCCGGGCCAGTCCTTGATCCCCTCGTACGCCCGCACCAGGTCGACCGGGATGTCCATGTACGCCCACCAGGTCCAGCGCGAGGTGCGATAATCTCCGGGCACACCCGGAACACGGTTCTGGGTGTAGGGAACGAATAGCTTCTGCTTGAAGGGATAGTCGAACTTGTAGACGTAGCCCGGGACGACCTCGGCGAAGCGGTTCAGAATCACGGCCGCGCGCCGGGCGTAGCGCTCTTCGTGGGTGAGGCGATACAGGTCGCCCAGATCACGGGCTGCATTCTCCAGGTACTCACGGGCCCAGTACTCGGCATGCGCCCGAAACCAGAAGCGGTACCCGTCCGTCGCTCTCTCATAGTAGTGCAGACGGTGCTTGGCCCCAGCGGGCGCCTCGACCTCGATGGAGCGCTCGTCCGGGTACTTCGGGTTATCCGGGTAGACCTCGCCGCAGCCCTTGCACAGCAGTCGGCCCGGCTGGCGCGGATCCCACGTCTCGTTGAAGCAACCTGCCTCCTCCGCGCCATAGGCACAGTTCGGACAACTGGTGAAGTAGACGCCGCCACCAGACACCGGCACCATGGCGGCGGTCTGCTCATCGCTGAGTGCCAGGACGACCTCAACCCGTGCCTGCAGGCGTTCGCGGTTCGCCGAACTCGTATCCATGCTGAACACCTCGCCGAATGCCAGGCCCGGGGCCAGCAGCAACAGGCCTAGCCACACCATGGTCAACGCCGTATCCTGCCGCGGTGCCCGTTCGTCAGCCATGCCGCACCTCGCCCGTCTTACCCAACCGTTTCACTCGCTGTTCTCCGCACTCGAAAGGCTGCGTCAGCGCCGTCTTGAGCACGGTCATCGCCTCCACGCCGCTGAACGAGAGGCCCCACGTGCCCTGCTCGGCCGCATCGAGGAAGGGCTTGTAGAGGCTGTACACGCGCTGAAACGTCATCAACAAGGGTAGCGCCGCGCTCCCTCGAGTGCAATGAGCACCGGGCGCAAGTCAGCTCCGTAGGGGTTTGCTGGTATGAGAACCGCAGAATGTCGAATGAGCAAAGACCCCTGACGAATGGCAGAATCCCCTGCCGGGGAAGTCGCGGGTTCGCCCCTGCCTCTTCAGCCCCGAAGGGGCGCCATCCCTTCTGCCTCTTCAGCCCCGAAGGGGCGCCATCCCTCAGCCCAGGGCAGCGCCCTGGGAATGGAATCGTCAACGAGATTGAGCCCTGCAGGGGCGGCATAGCGACAGTCCATGGGCACCGCGCGCCAGATATCGCGCCCCTTCAGCGCTGAGAATCTGGGGTATGGCCGGTACCCAGGGCGGCGCCCTGGGCTGATGGATTGCGCCCCTTCGGGGCTGAAGAGGCAGGGGCGAACCAGCGGCGGTTCCGCG
>CAIZKT010001041.1:0-3040 GCA_903933565.1 uncultured Victivallales bacterium
ACTGGAGTTCAGACGTGTGCTCTCCGATCTCCCTGAACCCTGAACCCTGAACTCGGAACTCGGATTAGTCACCACCTACGTAACTGACCTGCGCCCGAGCCGGGCGCTCTGCTGGTGGGTGCGGTGACGGAGGCTAAGCCCATGGTCAACGAGGAACTGCTGGCCATCCTGATCTGCCCCGCCTGCGGCGAGGGCTCGACGCTGGCGCCCGACATAGTTGATGTCACGCTCGTGTGCTCTCGCTGCGCTCGTCGTTACCCGGTCCGCGAAGGCATCCCCGTGATGCTACTCGAAGAGGCGGTGGCGGCGCCAGCTTCCGACGCTAGGCAGGCTCCTGCGACGCAGAGCCGACGCCTTGGCGCGACGCCATGAACCGCCACGGCGCAGACTCGCCCCTTGCCCCAGCGCTCAGCGACCCGGAGACGCCCACCCTGGTTCATCCCATGGGCACAGCGTCACCGTCCGCCGCTACTGGGGGTGCGCGTCTGGATGAGCCGATGGGGAAGTACCGGCTGACCGGCGTCCTGGGTCACGGCGGCATGGCACTGGTTTACCGCGCCGTCGATGCACAGGGCCATGAAGTCGCTCTCAAGGTTTTGCAGGAGAGTCCTTTCCTGCCAGCCGGGATGCTGGAGCGTTTCCGCCGCGAAGCCGAGGCAGTCAAGCGTCTTGCCGGGCATCCGGGCATCGTCAGCATCCTGGATACCGGTCAGGTTGGCCGCAATCACTACATCGCCATGCAGTTGGTGCCCGGCGGGCGGACGCTGCTGGACGTGTTGAAGCAGGCGCCGTTGCCGGTCAGTTCGGCGCTCGATCTGGCCCTCAAGATCAGCGACGCACTGGCGTTCGCCCACCGCGAGGGCATCATCCACCGCGACATCAAGCCGGCAAACGTGCTGATGACCGCGGCGGGCGAGCCGTTGCTGGCCGACTTCGGACTGGCCCGCATCGAGACCGATGTGGGCTCCGACCTCACGGTCACCGCGATCGCGCTTGGCACGCCTCGGTACATGGCGCCGGAGCAGGCCACCTCGCTGAAGTCGGCCAGCCACCTGAGCGACATGTACAGCTTCGGGGTCATCCTCTATGAGATGCTCACCGGCAAGCCGCCCTACGACATCAACACCGACATGGGCATGGAACAGGTGATTCGCACCATCCGAGAGCGCATTCCGATCTCGCCGCGCCGCCACCGTCCCAGCTTGTCGACCTCGCTGGAAGCGGTGGTCATGAAACTGCTCGATAAGGAGCCGCGCCAACGCTACGCCGACATGGCCGAGGCGGCGGCTGATCTGAGGGCCTGCCTGAGCCATTCGCGGGTCCGGGCTTCGCGCCTCTCGCTCGGCTACCGCGCGGACCGTTTTCTCTTGCGGCATCGGCGCCAAGCCCTGCTGCTGCTCGCCGCCAGCAGCGCGGTTGGCGCGGGGGTTATCTGGCATCAGACCGCGATGCGCTCGGCGCAACACCGTCAGGTTGTGCCGCAGGCCGAGGCGGCCAGTCGGACCCTGGAACTGCGCCGCTTGCAGCAGAGTCTGGCGGGGGAAGTGGACGGGGCGGGTGAAGCCGTGGAGGAACAAGCGGGTGTCGGCTTACGCGAGACCCAGAGCCAGCTGCTGGCCGACGGCGGAGCCCAGCCTGCCATTGCCTGGCTGAAGGCGGCCGCCGCGCAAACCGAACGCGCCGAGCAGCGCCGCCAATTCCAACGTGCCCTCGCTTGGGCCTATCTCGCGGCCGGCCAGACCGAAGCGGCGTTGACCACCTTGCGTTCCCGGCGCGATGAGTATGCTCGGCTGCGAGAGATGCGGCGCTTGCAGCAGCAGAACCCCAGGTTGCGCGAGGCCCACTACGCCATCGCCTGCCTGGATGAAGCCCTGGCCCTGCACCTGGTTAATCGCCGGGCCGAGGCGGCGCCGCTGTGGGAGCGCGCCCTGAATGAGTTGCCCGAGACGGCGCCGCAGGCCAGACTCTGCGCCGCGGCACTCGGTCGGACCCCGCCCGAAGAGCTGGTGGAATGGGCCGCGCGTGAGCGGCCTACAATCGCGGCCCTGGCCTGCCTCCTGGCGGCTATTACGGCGCCGGACCGGCCGGAAACGTCCACCTGGATCAAGCAGGCCCAGCGCCTTGCGAACCCGGCACTGCCATGGTTATACTATTATCTGACCTTTGGTCCAGGCGCCGCGCGACAGACGCCCGTAACGCCCACAACGGAGATGCAACCGTGAGTTCTCTAACGACCTCGCGCCGCCAGCGCTCCATGCTGGCCTTTTCACTGGTTGAGATCATGGCCGTCTCAGCCATCGTCACCAGCATCCCCGCGGCGCAGTATGCCCGCGCCAAACAGAAGGCGTATGAAGTCCGCTGCGTTTCCAATCTGCAGGAAATCGGCAAGATGATCGTCATGTACCAGATGAGCGAGGGCAAGTATCCCGAGGCTGTCTTCTTCCCGACGGACGCGCTGAACGACCCCAAGAGCATCCTCAAAGTGATGGAAGGTTCGGGGTACTCCGTACCGCGAGAGATGTGGATCTGCCCCGGCACGCCGCCGGAACTGGCGGGGAAAAACCTTACCTTCGTCTACAATGACAAGTATGGCGGCCGCTCCGTCCTGAAAGCCCCCGACAAGGCCTGGCTCCTGGTCGAGGTCAACTGCGTCTCGAAGAGCGTCCCGCCACCCCACCCGGCCGGGTACAACGTCCTCTGCGCCGACGGACACGTGGTGACCACGACCCAACTGCCATCAGACCTGGTCCAGTTGCAGCAGGCCGCCCGGCCCGGCGTCGAGCCTGCGACCTCCGCTCGCCTGGCGCGCCTGCTGGGCTACGGCGGCGATTCCGTCCGCACCTGCGCCGCCCGCTGAAGCCTGGTGCGACCCGCGGGCGGGCGCGGAGGCCGCCCGCCAATGCCGACGTGTAAGGACGTCTGGAGGCTCATCCCTGCCGCGTCTCTGCTGCGGCCAAGTGAGGCAGTGAGGTAGCGAACGTTCCACCTGGCCCGTAGCAGGGCGCAGGTCAGCTCCGTAGGGGTTCGCTTGTCTGAGAAC
>CAIZKT010001042.1:0-4333 GCA_903933565.1 uncultured Victivallales bacterium
CCGCTCGGGCGTAGCCAGGACAGCCGCCCTACCTGGGGATACCGCGAACCCGCCCTGAACGGGCGTGGCATCGCGGGCTCCAAGGCCAGACGCGGGGGGTTCTGCAAGAGCCTCGCTATAGCGGAGATCCAGGTGCGTGGTCAGGCCCAGTTCGTCGCGCTGCCGCCAGCGGTACTCGGCGGCTGGCAGTTCCTCGGTGAAGGTCTTGAAGAGCTCGTGATAGCGAGCCCGAAAGGTCAGTGAGTTGCGGGCGATGTTACGGCGGTAGTCCTTCTGACCGCTGGCGGCGGTGGTAATGCCTTCAAAATGGTACATTTCCACGGCTGGGGTATAGACCACTTCGAAGCCCGCCAGCCGGGCGCGGATGCAGAGGTCGAGGTCTTCGTACTGGACGGGGTGGAAGCACTCGTCGAGGGCGCCGATGTGGTGGCGCAGGTCGGTGCGCATCATCCAGCAAGCGCTGATCATGGACCAGGTTGACCAAGGGGTCCGGTAGCGCGGGTCATGGCGCGGGCTGCCGCGCCCGCGGAAGGCGATCCGGCCCAGGCGGCTGATGCTGACCCCGGCGCACTGGATCGGGTGGGGCTCGTAGGGGTAGATGAGCTTAGGCCCGACGATGCCGGCCTGGGGGCGGTCGCGGAACACGGCCGCGAGCTGCGCTAGCCAGGTAGGCGTACACACCACGGCGTCGTTATCGAGAAAGACCGTGTAGGTGGAGCGAATGCGTTGCCAGGCCTCGTTGCGCGCCAGGGAACAGCCCTTGTTCTCCAGATTCCGCCAGGTGGTCAGCTCGATGCCGGCCGCGCGGCAGCGCGGGACCATCTCCGCCAGCAGCGCCGGAGTCTCGTCCGCCGAGGCGTTATCGACGAGGAACAGCTCCGCCGGCAGCACCGCGGCATTCAGGATGCTCTCAAGGCAGTAACGCGTGAACGGCGCGCCGTTATGGGCGAGGATGACCAGGGCACAGTCGACAGGCATCATGAAGGCGCGATCTCCTTGGGCGCAAACGGGCGACGGGAACTCCCGCCGCGCCGGTACCTCGGCCTCGGGCGCGGAGCCGCCAGACGGGCCCGTGAGTCCGACCTGCTTACGAGTACACCGGTCGAGAAAAAGACGAGCCGCGCGCCACTCTCATTGGTCCGCTGCCCCCGCTTTACTTCGCACTGCCGGCGCGAACTCCGCGGTCACCGGTAGGTGATCAGAGAGGACGTCCGGCAGCACGGTGTGGCGCACGAAGCGCAGGTGCTGGGAGGCCAGGATCCAGTCGATGCGCCTGCGGCTGGCCGGATGGGTATGGGTCGTGGCCGCGGTTGCCTCCAGCTCGAAGGTATGCAGCCCCAGCCCTGACATCAGCTCGGCCATGGCCGGCTCCCGACGCGGGGTGCTATTGAAGTCGCCCATGATAATCAGCGGCAGGGCCTCCACGGCCAGTTCCAGGCTCAACTCGCGCAGTTGGGCCTGGCGGCTTCGGGCCCTGAGAAAATCCAGGTGCAGGGAGATCACGCGGACGGCGCCGCCGGGCACCGCCGCCCAGGGGAGGACCGCCGAGACCCAGCCTTTGGGGAAGGTCGGGGGGGTCGGTCCGAAGGTGCCACCACAACCCTCGCGGAGATCGCCCGAGGCCAGGATGGCCGTGCCGTAGGACAGACCCAGGCCCTGCACGTGGTGCATCTGGATGTACCCGGCATATCCCGCTTGCCGGGCCAGGAAGTCCACGTGGTTGAAGCGCCCGCTCCAGATCGCCTTTCCATCGGCCTCCTGCAGGGCCACCACATGCGGGCGCTGCCGGAGCAGGAGCGCCGCCACGCGTAGGAGCTGCAACTCGGCCCGGCTCCGGCGCATCAGGCGCTGGACCAGTTGGTTGCCGCGTCCGTGAGCCAGGTTCAGGGTCAGGACCCGCAGGATATCGTGTGGGCCTAGCGCCCGTGGTGGCGTCAGGCTCTGGATGTCTACCGCGCGCCGACGTGGATTTCGCCCGGGTTGATCCTGGGTCTCGCCCGTCCGCTGGCGCGCCTGGGGCGGCGGGTGGGCGAGGGTGCGACCGGTCACAAGGTGATCTCGACGGCGGCCAGGGAGTGCTTCGGAAGCTGGAGCGTCCAGCCTTTTTCGGTTCGCGTGCTGGGCGGCATCCAGAGGCGCACCGCGTCCTCGCGGCCGAGGTTGTTGGCCCACGGCGATAGGCCGGTCAGGAGCCAGACCTGCGCCTGCGAGGTCACCTTGAGTTCCCCGCCGGAGACCCCCAGGGTCACGGTCTGGTCGCGGTCGACGTTGGTGTTGACCAGCATCACGGCCACGCGGCCATCCTTACGGCGCGCCGCCTGGGCGCTGAGGTCAGGCACCGCCGCGTAGTTGGCGGGCGTCATCTCGCGCACGCTGAAGAGGCGGTAGTAGGCCTTGCCCGCGACCGCGTCTGGCCCGCCCGTGCGGCCGCTGCGCCGGGCCGTGATGACCAGCTTCTCGGCGTCGACCGGGGCGTGGTAGTCGACCAGTACCTCGGTCCAGTCGGTGGAGCCCAGCACCGCGTGACTCCGGCTGACCGGCTTGACGCTGGCGCCGCTGCCGCCGTCGCCGATGTCGAAGTACGCGCCACTGTTGCCGGTCATATCGTCGGTCTTGAGCATGCCGCGAACGCGATACCAGGCGTCGGCCTTGGCTGGTAGGACGAGGGTGGCATGCTGGTAATCGATGTCCTTGCCCGGGAACTCGACCACCAGGAGCGTCCCTTTGGCCCGCTGCGGGACGCTCGGCAGCGACTGGACCACCCAAGCAGGGCTCGGGGAGAGCAGTTCGGCGGTTTCGGTGAGTTCGACTCGCGCCGGGCCGCTGCGCGGGAGCACCTCGGCCGCGCCCGCGAAGCTCCAACTGTCGCACGTGACGGTGGCGTCCAGGCGGGTGTCTCCAAAATGCTGAGCGTAGAGTTCGTAGACCATGGCCATCGCCTGGCGGCGGAGCGGTTCCTTCTGATGGACGTAGCCTTGGATCATACCCCAGTCGCCATTGGCAAAACCGCGGGCGGCGGCGCTGGCGATGTGCTGGCGTGGGTCCAGTAGCACGCGCAGCAGTTCGGCCTGGCCGAGGGCGGCCGCCAGGGTGTGTCGGTAGGGGACGGGCTGCTCCTGCACGTAATCGTTGCCCAGGTCGGTGATGACCCAGGAGAGGTCCGTGCGACCGCAGGTCTCCTCAACCAGGGCATTGAGGCGTTCCCAGAAGGCTTGCGCCTGGGCGCCGACGGCGAGGCTTGCTTGCAGCAGGGGGCGCGACTGCTCCGGCGAGGCTTCCCCTTGCCAGCGCGGCAGCACGAATGCGGTCACGGCGAAGTCCATGCGGTCGCCGATTTTCTCCAGCACCGGCAGGTTCCAGGTCTCAACGCTGGCCGGCACCGCCGCGCCGAGGCGTACCTTCGGGTCCACGGCCTTCATGGCGGCACGGTAGCGCGCATAGTGCTCGGCATACTGGTCGGGCGAGAGGCGTTGGCGGACAGGGCTTCCCGCGGCGGGGGCATGATCACCATGCCAGGCTGCCGCGTCATACTCAAACCAGACCACGCCGTAGGGGGGCGCGTGGCCATCCGCGGCGCGCACGGCGGCCCAGTCGGTGCCGCCGTTTGGGTTGCTGCCGTTGTTGGGCGCGTTGAGATACTCGACCAGGTCGGCGGCGTCCTTCTCGGTGCCCCAGTAGGCCGCCACGGTGATGCAGGCGACGCTCCCGCTTGCCTGGCACCAGGTCATGAACTCCGGTAGGCCAAAGGCCTGTTGCGGGCGGCGGTCGACCGGTCCCACGGTCTCCTTCCAGTTCCAGGCATGGCTGGCACAACCCCCCGGCCAGCGCGACAGGCTCAGCCCGCAGGCCTTGGCGGCACTGACGTACTCGCTGACGGCGGTGCGGGCGCCTGGGTCCCAGATGCCGGCGCCCCGGTCGCGATACAAGGCACTGCCGTCCTGAAACGCCACCTGGTTGGCGCCAAACAGCAGCCGGTTCACCGGTCCCAACTCGCGGTCGAGACAGACGGTCACGGTGGCCTGCTTCTGGCCATACAGGACCTGAGCGCAGCACAGCGCGAACACCATCATAGCGGTACGTCTCATCGCAGCTCTCCGTGGTTCTTGTCGGCGAATGGCACGTTAATAATGAATCTAGCGCCTGCGGGCGCAAATGCCTAGCGGCCGCCGGCTCATCCGTCTGCAAGAACTCAGAGACGGCGGAAGCCCCGGCAAAGCCGGTGCGGACCGCCGACCTCCAGGCGGTCCGCCACGTTCCGGGCGAACCGGAATGGAACCGCGGCTAACCCTGGAGCCCGCGATGCCCAGCCCGTTCCGGGCGGGTTCGCGGTATC
>CAIZKT010001043.1:0-3251 GCA_903933565.1 uncultured Victivallales bacterium
GATACCGCGAACCAGGCCCCTGCGGGTCCTTGGCATCGCGGGCTCCAGGGCCGGGGCGGGTACCCCAGGCACACGACTCAACATCTGGTTGACCTCCCGCGTTATCACTGCAGCATCGGGAACAGAAGAGCAGGCTGTTGCTCTAAGGAACTATTGCGCCGCTTCACGAGCCATCAGATGAACGGAGTCTGTCTGTACAAGGAGAAGATCACCATGATCCCCCGCTCGCTGCACCTTACCGCCACCCTTTGGCGCGCCGTTTTGGCGGCCGTTCTGCTGAGCTGTTTCGGTCCAGCGCCGTTACGTGCGGCCGATGACGCCATCGCGGTCGCCCAGAAGCTGGAGGAAGCCTTCACCGCCGTCGGCGACAAGGCCAAGCCCGCGGTTGTGGTCATCACCAACCGGCAAAATGGTCCCGACCCGAACTCGCAACAGATGCCACCGGAACTCTATCACTACTTCGGCATTCCCATGGAACCCGGCCCCGACCAGCAGCAGCAGCGCCCCGACCCCCGTGAGCGGCGCGGCGGCAAGCCGCGGCCCCAGATCGCTGGCAAGGGCTCCGGTGTGATCATCCGGGCGGACGGCTACATCGTGACCAACTACCACGTCATTCAGGGCAATGCCGCCCTTGAGGTCCGCCTGGAGGATGGCCGTATCTTCGACAGCGAACGCGACCCCAAGGAAGTCCTGATCGTCGGCTTCGACGAGGACACCGATCTGGCTGTCCTGCGGGTCGGCAACGGCGCCATCAAGGACCTGCCCGTCCTGCCTTTTGCCGATTCGGATAAGGTCCGCGTGGGCCAATGGGCCATCGCCATCGGCGCCCCCTTCAACCTGGATTACTCGGTCACGATCGGTAACGTCAGCCAGAAGGGGCGCCATGACACCGGCATGACCACCTTCGAGAACTACATCCAGACCGATGCGTCCATCAACCCGGGCAACAGTGGCGGGCCACTGCTCAACATCAACGGCGAGATCATCGGTATCAACGAGTTCATCATGACCGGCGGTATGAGCCGCGGCAGCGTCGGGGTGGGCTTCGCCATTGCCAGCAATCTGGTGCGCCAGGTCAGCGACCACCTCATTGAACACGGCGAAGTGATCCGCCCGTTTTTGGGCATCAGCATGCAGCCCTTGGAAGGCGGCCTCGGCAAGCAGTTCGGGGTCGAACAAGGCGTCCTGGTCAGCGAGGCGATCGCTGGCGACCCGGCGGACAAGGCCGGCATCAAGGCCGGAGATGTCGTCACCCATATCGGCGACAAACCGGTGCGGACCCCCCATGACCTGCAATTCGCTGTCCTGGCCTACAAACCCGGGGATAAGATCCCGGTCCGCTTCATCCGCCAGGGGGAAACCAAGACCGTCGAGGTCATCGCCCGGCAGCGCGGCAAGGGCGACGCGGTGGCGGCCAACGTCGGCGGGCGGCAGGACATGCTGGATAAGGTCGGACTCACGGTCGAAGCCACCCCGGATGGCCTCTTCATCTCGGCGGTCGTCTCCGGTAGCGCCGCCGACCGGGCCGAACTGCGGCGCGGAGACCGTATTATCGAAGTGAACCAAGTGGAAACCAAGACCGCAGAAGATGTCTTCGCGGCGCTCCAGAAGACCCGCGGTAACGTCGCCGTCTTCTACGTCGACCGGCGCGGCAGCAAGCGCTTTGTCGGGGTCGATCTCACCGCCAAGCCGGACCAAGAGGACAAACAGAAGTAGCCCTGGCGCGCAGCGGACCTACCGGGCGCCGGGGCGCTCACGGCTCGATGCGGATCTCCACCCAGACGAGCTGTTGCGCGGGTTGCCCGGCGGGCTGCTGCAGGAACAGGTCGTTGCGGCCAGCGCGGACCGCGTCCAGCGGGCAGGCCAACTTCAGCGCCCGGACCGCGCCGCCGCCGACGTGTGAGATATCGTCCGCGGTCTGTGCCGGGGCGAGAGCCGTGCCGTTCAGGGTGCCGGTCAGGCTGGCCTCGCCGACCCCATCACGCTTGGCCAGGCCGACCACCGCCCAGACGCTGCCGGCCGCCGGTCGCGGCCCGAGTTGCAGGCTGAACGAGCCGCCTGCCGGTGCTTCCACCGGCAGGCAGACCCCGTTCGGAAAGCCCGCCGGAACCGTGTCACGGAAGCAGACCGGGTGTCGGCGGGGGGCCTTCTGGACGGCCTCCGCGCTGAGGCCCTCCCGCAACAGCCGCGCGTAGTCGTCTTCGCCGACCGGTCGGGTCTGGCTGTCCATCCAGTTGAACAGATAAAGGCTGTCGGCGCCCCGCTGCCGACTGGCGGCGGCAAAACCGCGGGCAGCCGCCAGGTCATTGGCGACAGCGGCCCCGCCCGGCCAGGGCCGCGAGTTAAACTCCAGCCCCGGCGCTACCGTCACCCGCCCGGCGGCGTCACCCAGACGCTCGTGCCAAAGCTCTACCGGGATGTCGAAATCCGAGGTGGTCCAGAACGGACAGGGAACCAGCATATCCACCAGCCCTTCTCGGGCCCACTGCACGCCGTCCATGCCCAGACCCGCGGCGGCATCGGGGTGCGCCGGCACCCGCGCTCCCAGCCGGATACGGTGGCCGCGTTTGGCGGCCCAGGCGTCCACCCGGGTGCGAACCTCGCGCATAAAGTCGGTCAGGACCTGCGCCTCCTCGCGTTCCCGGCCGGGCGTGAGGTGGTAGCCGAAGCGCATCCAGTCCAGCTCGAGGCCATCCGCGTCGTAGCGTTCCAGGAGTTCGTCCACGAAATCCATCTGGTGGCGGCGCACATCGGCATGCACGTAGTTCATGGCGCGGTTGCTCCAAGGCGAGCCCGAGCCGTTGGGCACACGCCAGAACTCGGGGTGCTGGCGCCAGAAGCTCGAATGCAGATAGTTCGTGGGGTTGTCGGCGTTGTGCAGATCGTTCATCCGCATCGAGATCCACGGCGAGATGCCTTTCTCCCGGCAGCGCGCGATCCAGATGGTGTAGGGATCCAGCCCGGCCTCGGCCAGGCGCTTGCCGTTCGTCGGCCACAAATCCGTGGGCTCCTTCCCCTCGACCGGGTCCCAGATCGCCTCGCGCGTCCGGCTGCGGAAGCTGGCCCGCATCGCATTCGGGCAGAGGAAAAGGTGTGTCACCGTCGTGCCGGCATACTGGTCGATGAACCGCTGCAATCCCGGCAGGTTCATCTGGTCCGGCTGTCTTGAGCCGAAGAAATGGCTGTCGTCCTCGTTGATCACGAACAGGTTACGCATGGCACCCTCCGGTTCACTCCAGACACTCTTCGAC
>CAIZKT010001044.1:0-6728 GCA_903933565.1 uncultured Victivallales bacterium
CTGCACCAATGCACAAAACCTTTGCATTTCGAATGCGCTCTTGACCACTTGCTTGAATCTGTGGAATAACAATCTGGCGACTGTATCGCCGCGCAATGGTTGGTTTTCAGGTTGGGTGCAAGTCAGCTCCCTGAACCCTGTCCTGACGGCCGACCGTCAGTGGGCCACGCTCGACCTGGGGATCGAGATCACGCTCATCCGCTGACCTCCGGAAGACCTTCGCCCCCGACCTCCTGACGCTTGAATTCCACCCCCAGCCTGCCTGTCTGTCACTCCGCCCCAAGCAACGCCGCCATGGCCGGATCCAGCGGGCCGCAGATGAGCCCCTGGCTGCGGGCCGTGAAGGGCCGCTTCGGGCCTCCACCGGGACCCGCCGCTTCACCCCGCACCGCCACCCGGTAGAGGCCGACCGGCTCGAGGGTGAAGCTGAACTCCGCCTCGGCCTGAGACGAGCCCAAGCGGCCCAGCTCTCGAATGACGTCGCCATCGGGGTTCTCCACCACCACCGTGCCAGCAAACGACGCGCTCTTGGGCTCCAGCCGCCGAATCGTGCAGCGGACCGCTTCGCCTGGCGTGACCCGGATGGCCCGTTGCTTCCCGTCGGGCGTGCCTGAGAGCTGGAAGGTCAGGCGCGGGCCGTGGTGCGGCACGTAGGTCGGCTCTGCCGTGATACCAGAGCGCAAGCCCGGCAGGAACTTGTCGCCCAGCGCCGCCCCGAGGTTGAAGACGGTAAATCCGTCGGCCCCGAGCTGGCGCGCGACGTTGATCTGGCTGGCGACACGGGCGGCAGCGAAGGGCAGGAGGGTGAGAGTCGAGGCATGGATGCCCGGGTAGATCGGCGCGGCGCCGTCCAGGTAGCGGAGCTGGCTTGCCACCTGCTGTGCGAAGGTGGCGTCCGAGCTGCTGTAGTCCATGGGGCAGAGGAAGTCGACATCGCCCTCCTTGGCCCAGCGCACCCAGTCCTGCCCCACGCTCTTCATGCAGCCCGGATAGTCGGCGAACACCGCGGCCGAGATTTTGCACTCCGGCCGGACCTGGCGGACGCGCCGCGCGGTCTCGCGGACGATGGCGGTGATCTGCTCGGCGCGCCAGGCGGTCCAGGCTGCGGCCACCTCGGGCTTGTCGACGTCCGCCGGCCAGGCGCTGATGGCGATACCGGTATCCTGGCTGAAGCGGCTCCGGCAGCCCGCGCAAAAGCAATACTCCGGCCCGGGATAACGGATGTAATCGAAGTGTACCCCGGCCACGGGGTAGCTGCTGGCCACCTCGACCATGCTGGCCACCTCCAGTTCGCGGTTCTCCGGGTGCGAGGGGCACAACCACTCGTTGGTCTCCCCGCCGCGACTGACCTGCAGGCGACCCGCGGCCCGCATCTTGTCGGTGAAGTCCCTGGGCGTGTCCCAACCCCAGAAACAGACTTTCCAGATGTGCATCTCGACCCCGTATTTCCGGCCCGCGGCCACTGCGGCGGCGATCTGGTCACCGCGCCGGGCGACCTCGGGCAACACGGGCAGGAGTTGGCTCGGATAGAGGGCCGAACCGCCGCGCAGACAGTTGGCGATGACCGCATTGAAGCCGCCGCCCGCGAGCGCCGACATGGCCTGCTCCCAGCCGCCGGGATAGCCGCCGGTGCCACTGTGCTCCCACCAGGCACGGAACTCGCCAGGGCGCGAGCGCTGGGCGAGCAGGTAGGCCGCCTCGAGGTCGCGATTGCGGCGCAGGCCCTCGTCGGCGGCCGCGAGGCCCTCGCCGGCCTGGAGCGCGCTGGCGATGTCGGCCTCGCACCCGCTTGCCGCGGCGAGGGCGACACGGGCCTGCTCCCGGCGCTTGGCATCGGGGCTGTGTGACGCCACCCAGTCCGGCAACTGCCCGCGGCTGAGATGGCCGATCTGCACTGCGGACTCCGCCGCCGCCTGACCCGCAGCCAGGCCGACTTCAGGAGCAACATGGCTGAGCAGCGCCAGCACCAAGCGCCCGTTGTCAAGCCCATCGCCTGCCGCCAGCGTGGCGCCGACAAAGACGCCCGCCGGCGCCAGCAACACGGCGGCGGCGCCAGCCCGGTCGCGGCCCTCGGCATCGCACCAGCGCCCCAAGACCGTGGCCCCGCCGTCGACCGGCTCAACGGCGGTCACCGCCGACAGACTCAAGGCCAGGATCTCGGGTAAACCCTTCACCGCGCCAGCGCTGCAGCGGATCTGCCGAGGCTCTGCCGTATCCGTGTTGCTCGCGTCGGTCGTAACGCGGAGGTGGAGCAGCTCGGCCAGCGGCGGCGGCAGGTAGCGGAAGACGATGAGCTTGCCGCCCGCCTGCACGCACCCGGCCAGCTTCTGGCAGGTGGCCGCGGCGAGATTCGGGTTGCAGGCCAGAATGAAGACGGCGGGCTCGCCGGCGGGGTCGCGCTGAAACTCGGCCTCACGCAGGACCCGCACTCGAGTGCCGTAGCCGCGCAGCAGCTCCTCGACGTACTCTTCGGTGGAGTTGCGCGTATCGGCCTTGAGCAGCACGACCCGGTCCCGCCACGCCGTCAGGTTGTCCACCAGACAATAGCTGTCAACCGCCGCCCCCCGCCAGGCCGAGAGGCGGATGCCCGTGATGTCGTGCCAGCCGGCGGGCTTGTCCTCCGGGCTGAACGCGGCCTTGGCGACGTCCACCGTCTGCCACTCGCGGCCGTTGGTGTTGCACTGGGTGTAGAACCAGCCATCGCCGCTGCGCAGGTACAGGATGAAGACGCGCAGCGCGGCGGGCACCGGCGTGCGCAACTGGAAGCTCAGCCGGTTGTAGGGCGTGAGGTCCCACTTTCCCACCCGGTCGTAGACGGCGCGCCGGTCATTCTGCTGAAAGTCACAGACCAGCTTCAGCGCCGTACCGTTATCGTGCGCTTCCAGGTCCGCCGGCTGCGACTTCTCCGCCGGCTTCCAGGCGGCTCGGGCCGCGGCTACGTCAGGGTAATCAAAGCGGTCCAGGGCCAGCTCTTCGGCGGCCAGTGGCAAGACCAGCGCGGCGAGCAGTCCAGTGACGGAAAGCAGACGGGCCATCACCATTCCCTCCAGTCGGTTTCTTCCCGCGCCAGCCAGTCGCCCCAACCTGCCGCGGAGCGAGGTTCTCACGGCAGGTGCTCCAGGTCGTCAAGGTCCTTGTGCCGAGCGCTGGCACGCTTATTGATCTTGAGGTCGCCAAGATCGATGAGGTACTCGACCTTCTCATCTTCGAGCAACTTCAAGAACTCGCTGAAATCGCGGGGGAGTGGAATAGTAGCCATACACAATCCGTCGGTTGGTCTCGATCGCCGCCAACCGTTCCAAGGGTGTCTTTGACCACCAGTACCGGTCGTCGTCGCTATCCCGCAGGTCCGTGACGGTCAGCGCCGTGCGCTCGACGCGCAGCTCATCGGAGTCCGTTCTCATGCGGTTACCATAGTCCCCGACCGGCTGAAATCCGAGTGACCGAGTGACGGGCGCATGGCAGCTCCGTAGGGGTTTGCTGGTATGAGAACCGCAGAAGGTCGAATGACCAAAGACCCATGACGAATGGCAGAATCACCGACACGGCAACCGCGGTTCTCATTCCGCTATGTCCAGCCCCGAACCCTGAATCCTTGTGTGAGACTTGCCGCAACCTCGTAGGACCTGAGTAGTCACCACCTACGGAACTGACCTGCGCCCCCGAGTGACCGATGCGCTTGACCCAGCGGATCCCTCGGCCTATGCTGTGCGGCTGGGGTTGGGTGAGGACTGGACCACGAAGGAGTGCCGCACATGCTGCCGAGAGAACGCGTCTTTGCCGCCCTCGACCACCGCGAGCCGGACCGGGTTCCCTGGGGCGAGCACTCGATTGACTACAACGTCTACGAGGACATCCTCGGCCGACCCACCCTGGTCCAGGCCAAAATGCGTGAGACCCAAGCCTACTGGGACGGTCGCCGCGACGAGATCGTGGAAGGCTACAAGCGCGACCGCCTTGACCTGGTGCGCGCCTTGGAGATGGACATCGTCTTCGTCGGCCAGGTCCCGCCGCGGGGCTACCACCCCAAGGCGATGGCGAAGGTTGACCACGAGACCTACCGCGACGACGGCGGCAACCTCTACCAGGTCTCCTCCACAACCCATGACCTGATGCCCTACAAGCGCAACACCCAGAACTACACGCCGCCCACACTCGAGGGTATCCAGGCGCAGATCGACCGCCTCGACCAGACCCCACCCGGCGACCCGAAGGGCTCCGAGTGGGACCTGGTGCGGCACGCCGTCAAAGAGATGAAGGACACGCATTTCATCATGCTGTTGTGCGGTGACCTTGTCTTCCCGGGGTTCGGCGCCACCGAGGAGGATTTCTGGATGAGTATGCTGCTCGAACCCGAGATCTGTTGCAAGCTCGGCGAGCTGCGCGGCAAGCAGATGCTGCGCGAGGTCCGCTTGCAGGCGCAACTTGGGGTCGACGGCATCATGCCCTGCGGCGACCTGGGCAGCAGCACCGGCCTGCTGGCCAGCCCGGAAATCTACCGAGAACGCGTCCGCCCCTGGCACCAGGCACATGTGGCCGAAGCCCACCGGCTCGGCCTGAAGGTGCTCAAGCACTGCTGCGGGCACGTCTGGCCGATCATCGACGACCTGGCCGAAATCTACGATGCCTACGAAGCCATTCAGGCCAGCGGCGGCATGGACATCCGCTGCCTCAAGGAGCGCGTGGGCGACCAGATCTGCCTCTGGGGCGGCATCTGGCACGAGCACCTCATCATGGGCACGCCGACCGACATCCGGGCCGACGCCCGCTACGCCTTCTCCCACGCGGCCCCCGGTGGCGGCTACATCATGGGCTCCAGCCACTCCCTCGCGGTCGGCGCCAAGCGGGAGAACCTGCTGGAGATGAAACGCTGCCGCGACCAGTGCGGCGTCTACCCCATCGACCCGCGCTGCTTCGACCGCTGAAAGCCCTGCCATCCCTCGGCGCTGCCCCCGGTGCAGCCAGGGCGGACCGCCGACTCGGAAGATACCGCGATCCGCCGTGGCGGACCCGGAACGGGCTGGGCATCGCGGGCTCCCGGAGGCAAGCGGGGGTCATGGCAGACGCCTGGCAGATCCAGCGGGGGCCTCTTTCCCAAGAACCGCCCTGACCGCCGTGCCACAGCGCTGGCGCCGACGGGTGTAGCGTGGCACCGTCGCGGCAGCCGGAGGATTTACCGTCTCCAAGTCCGAGACGAACGCCGCCGCTGGCCATACCCCACGGCGACGGGCCGACGGCGCCTTGCCGGGCTCCATGGACTCGTCGACTTTGTCCATGATCGATGTCGGACGTGAGCATCACCGGCGAGAGACACTGCAGAGCGAGGTACGAGCGGCGGGCTGTTTCCCGTCCGAGTGAATGCACTGGTTCGGATCAGATCCGTGTTTTCCAGTGGTCCGGATCGCGTTTGAAGTGAATCACCGCGATGACTTGGATCTCGTCCGCTCCCTCCCGGAACACGACGCCGAAGGGGAACCGATCCACACAGCACCGGTGCAGATTACCTTCGAGACGCTGGAAGGTGGACGGGAAAAGAGAGGCACGCCGCGTGGTAGCGTTCACAGCGTCCAGGAAGCGCTTCCCCAGCCCTTCCTGCTCCGCCTCATAGTACTTCGCCGAGGCAACCATCTCAATCTGGGCTTGTGGGTGGAACCGGATGCCTCTCATCCCAAGGCCTCAAACGCCTGCAGAAAAGCCCTATCACCGGGAATCAGCCCGACTTCTCCCCGGTCGATCTGCTCACAGCGGCGCTTGATCTCCGCAACCCACTCTGCGGAGAGGGGGAAATCTGGTTCCGCGTCTAGGCTCTCCAAGAGCCTTTCAGCAAGAAATGCCCTCGCCGGATGCGGGAGGTGGAGTGCAGCGCTCAGTACTTGTGCGGCTTCCGTAGTCATAACGTAAGTATCGTGCCTGTTGCTTCGTCAGTCAAGGATCGCCGCGGCACGGGAACGGCAGGACGCGGTCCCGTCCGAACGTCACGGCTGTGCTGACCCGAGGTACGAGGGTCCACACCACCAACGGGTTCGAACTCGATTCCTTTTCTCTCGCCAAGACGCCAAGGTTAGGACTGCCCTGCCGGCAGGCGCGGCGGGGCGTCGCCTATCTGTCCCGCCGGTCCGGGTCCCATCTCCTCCTCGATTCTGCCTATTCCCCGTCTTCCTTTGCGTCTTTGCGAGATCATCATCTTCACCTCTTCGAACGTCACCATTGAGCATCGAGGTGGCCGCCTCGCGGACACCGAGTAGGCTTCGATAGTTGGTTCAGCGTCCATCTGTTGGTCAGGTTTCTTTGATCCGACTCAACCGATAAACAACGTCATTATCCGGGCACATCACATCAACATACCCACGTCCTTGCTCCCATGAGATGTCCTCGGAAAAGCGCATAGCCAGTGAGGCCGGATAGATTGCAGCAAAGGCCCTGGCGCACATGCCTTCCGGGGTGCGTGGCCCGAGGATAAACGTCTGCCCAAGAGTGGAGCATTTGAACTTATTCGTCACAATCTGGACGACCTCACATTTGACCTTGTAGTTTGCCATTTTTCTCTGTGAATAAGGTATTTTTTCCTCAAGACTCATCTCTGCATAAGTTTTATTAGATCCTCTAGGAATGAATATACTGCTCCAACCTTTTTTGAATCCACCATCTCCCTTGGGCAATGTTATCTCTCCTTCAATAATTCCCTGCAGACAAACAGGTTCTTCACCAGGCTCGCAATAGCCTATAGA
>CAIZKT010001045.1:0-4602 GCA_903933565.1 uncultured Victivallales bacterium
CATGGGCGGGCATCTCCTGGGCTGCGCCGACTGCGCGCACCGCGAGTACGTCTACCACTCCTGTCGCAACCGCGCCTGCCCGCAGTGCCACCAGCAGCGTACGGAGGAGTGGCTGGCGCAGCGCGCCCGCGAACTGCTGCCGGGGCGCTACCACCACGTGGTGCTCACCCTGCCGGCGGAGTTGCGGGAGGCGGCCCGCAGCCGCCAGCAGGCTATGCTTGGAGCCCTGATGCAGGCAGCCGCCGAGGCCGTGCAGGCTCTGGCCCGCGACCCAAAGTATGCCGGCGGCCGCATCGGCATCCTGACCGTGCTGCATACCTGGACCCGAGCCCTGGTCTGGCACCCGCACGTACACTGCCTGGTACCGGGCATCGCTCTGGCCCCTGACCGCGAGGTCCTGCGTCCCGCCGAGCGCTTCCTGCTCCCTGTACGGGCTCTGTCCGTTATCTTCCGGGCCAAGCTGGCCGCCTCTCTGCGAGCACTCGAGCCACCTGTGGAGCTGCCGGCCGCTGTCTGGCGCAAGCCTTGGGTGGCCTTTGCCAGGCCTTGCGTCGAGGGCGCCGAGGGCGTCCTCCAGTACCTGGCCCGCTACGCCTTCCGCGGACCCCTCAGCGACCGGTCCCTCGTCAGCGCCGAGGGCGGTCGGGTGACCTTCCGCTACACTGACAACCACACTGGAGAATCACGCACCATCACGGTCACCGCCGAGGAGTTTCTGCGCCGCTACCTGCAGCACGTCCTGCCCAAGGGCTTCCAGCGGGTGCGCTACTACGGCCTCTGGCCGCCGGCCTGCCGGCAGACCCTGCGTAGTCTGCAACTCCTCCTCGCCGCCAGTCAGCCGCAGAGCATGCGGCCGGCGCTCCTGGCCAAGAGCCCAAAAGCCGCACGGCCGACCTGCTGTCCGCGCTGCGGCTCGGTACACTGGCACGTCCTCGGCCGTTTCCTGCCCGCCGCCCTGTCCCCGGCCTCTCCGACCAGGGGGCCGCCGTCATGAGCCGCCGCTGGCACGTCACCATTCTCTTCCAGGCCAGGATCGTCGCGAGTCCAGCGCCCCCTCGGTCACGGCCCCTCACGCCCGCGTACCGCCCGGGACCCCTCCAACCGGCTCTCCAGGCCCCCTCCCTGGCCCCACGCCGCCCCTCCGGCCGCTCGCCAAACCCTTGCCTTTACCACGTCCTGACTCTACTGTAGGTCCGGTCGGGATCGGGACTTCGGGCGCAATCCCCAAGCCCCGCGAAGGGCTTAGTTCAACACAGATTGCGCGGCGGCGCTACACCGCGCAATCTCTGACTCGTTACATCGCGATACCGGCTGATCGCTGCGATCGCGGTTCAGGTGCTTGTGTTTGGCTTCATGTGCGGCACTATCTCTCAGTGCGCGGAATGCTATGCGGAGATGATAACCGGCGAGGATCTGCCTCCGCTAACGAAGACGTTTCTCGCAATCAGACCAGCCTGGTACCTTGTGGCCATGGTCATCATGGTAGTTGGCTTGCTTGCCAAGGACAGGGTGGTTGCCAACCCAAGCGCTCGGAGATGGATCAACCTGGCCAGCCTCTGGGGCGGGTTGGTGCTCTGTGTCGTCTACACCTATGCGATGTACAGTCTCCTGAACCCAGTCTCGAGATTGGGGGGATAGACCATAACACCCGGCTCCAGCAGCCGGAGTACCGCGCTGAGCCGCGACGTTCGCCAAAGCACAATGAGCACTCAACAGCCAAAAGATCTGACTTGCGCCCTTTTGGAACTCAAAGAAATTCTAACTACGTGTCTCGCAGAGAGCGAGGGGAACGTGTGGGATCGGCTTGTGCAAAACTGCCATGATGCAACTGTCAACCAAAAATTTGTGGAACCGATAGAGAAGAAAATTCTCGAGTACATTGCGACCTTGAGTGATGCTGACAAACGAGAAATATGGGCGATGACCGAAACTGGCCAAATGAACGGTGGCGATCCAGATGCCTGGCATATTTCTGGAATCGAAATGGATCTGGAGATCGAGCTACTGGATGAAATGCTTGATCAGGCATTTCGCCAGGCTCAGGAGAGAGAGTCAAACCGAAAGAAAAGGCGAACAAGACCACTCCAGCCGACGGAGTACCACGGCTGAGCCTCAGCGTTCGCACCAGGGAAACGAGATAGGACAACCTGACATGCCAGAGATCTGCCGATTCCTTGGTATCGTGATAACGATGTATTTTGACGAGCACAATCCGCCGCACTTCCACGTGACGTACAACGAATACCGCGCCTCCGTCGAGATCGAATCGCTGAACGTGATGGCCGGGAATATTCCCGCCAGGGTACGCGGCTTGGTCGAGGAATGGGCAGAGATGCACCGGCATGAGTTGTTGGAAATGTGGAAGTCTCATGATTTCCACAAGCTGGAACCCTTGGTCTGAGCGAGGACGCCATGAGAGAGTGTGTCTACCTGAAGGAAGCGAAGTATCTCGGGGACTTCCGAGTCTACCTCGAATTCAACGACGGGCGATCCGGGGAAGTTGATCTCAGGGAAACCGTGCACGCATATGCCGCTGCTTCACCGTTGCGGGAACCGCAGGCTTTCTCCCGGTTCCACTTGGACTCGTGGCCAACTCTCGCCTGGGATTGCGGGTTCGATGTGGCTCCCGAGACGCTATATGAGAAGTGCGAACCAGCCGCTGCTGCCGCCCCCGAGCAGGCGGCGGCAGAGTCGTGACGTTCGGCAAGAGGGAGACTACAATGCTGGAGAAGATCACTGCGGAAGAAAATGTGGTTATGGAGTGGAACTACACTTCCGGCCAGACGTACGCCGACCCATTCAATGACGTGGAAGTTGACGTTGTGGTGCGTCATTCCGATGGTGATGTCTGGCGCGTTCCTGCGTACTGGGCTGGAGGTAGGGAGTGGCGGGTGCGATTCACTCCGCCCAAACCCGGATCATACGAGGCAACCGCGGTCTGTTCCAACCAGGCCGACGCCGTCCTGCATGGTGCGGCCAGCAAACTGGAGATCGTCCAGTATCAGGGCAACAAGCCGCTTCTCGTGCATGGACCGTTGCGCGTTAATGCGTCGAAGCGGGCGCTTGAATATGCCGACGGCACGCCTTTCTTCTGGCTTGGCGATACATGGTGGATGGGCTTCTGCAGACGGCTGTCGTGGCCGGATGACTTTCAACGTCTCGCCGCCGATCGTGTAGACAAGGGATTCACCGTTGTTCAGATCGTTGCCGGGCTTTATCCGGATATGCCGGGGTTTGACAAACGCGGAGCCAACGAGGCGGGATTTCCATGGGAGCAGGAATATGCCCGCATAAATCCTTCTTACTTCGACATGGCGGATCTTCGCATCCAGTGGCTTGTGCGATCAGGTCTTGTCCCGTGCGTTGTCGGGTGTTGGGGGTACTATCTCCCCTTACTCGGACTCGCCAAGATGAGACAGCACTGGCGCAATCTGATTGCGCGGTGGTCTGCCTATCCAGTCGTCTGGTGCCTTGCGGGTGAGGCTGCGATGCCCTACTACTTGAGCAAGAATGGGGATGCAGACAAGCAGATACAGGTCGCCGGATGGACAGACATCGCCCGCTATGTGCGCAGCATTGATCCCATGCGGCGGCTCGTGACGATCCACCCGACCAACGTGGGCCGCGACCAGGTAACGGATGCCGCCGTCCTCGACTTCGACATGCTTCAGACCGGGCACGGCGGCTACGACAGCATACCCAACACCGTCGCGCTGATGACGGCCGGAGTCGCACGTTCGCCGGTCATGCCCGTGGTGGACGGAGAAGTCAACTACGAAGGAATCATGCACGGGAACTACGACGAGGTTCAGCGGATGGCGTTTTGGAGTTGCATGCTCTCGGGCGCGGCCGGTCATACGTACGGCGCAAACGGCATCTGGCAGGTGAACACTCGCGAGCAACCGTACGGGCCCTCCCCCCACGGGAACACGTGGGGCAACCGGCCGTGGGACGAAGCGATGGCTTTGCCCGGCTCGGCGCAACTGGGCATCGGGAAACGAATCCTGTTGAAGTGTGGTTGGCCCGGGATCGAGCCTCATCAGGAGTGGATCGAGCCAGCGGCAAACGAGAAGAATCGCTGGGGACCCTACGCGGCGGGCATCCCTGGACGGGTGCGCATCATCTACAGCTACCAGATTGTTTGGGGCCGCTCGCTGCGTGTGAAGGGCATCGAGCCCGGCGTCACCTACCGCGCGCGCTTTATCAATCCATCGACGGGTGAAGAACACGATCTTGGCGCCATACAGCCCGAAGCCGACGGCTCGTGGCTGGTGCCGCAGCAGCCGGAGTTGCGCGACTGGATAGCGGTGCTTGACGCCACATGATCCTGCACAAGACAAGAGCGTTGCGCGCACAAATATCGCCGAACCAACCGGCCCAAGCGACGGGCAAGCCCGCGCCTGGCCGCGGACGTTGAACTAAGCGCCTTCGCGCAGCCCTTCGGGAAGCCCTCCTGAGCGTGCGGGAGGGCTTTTCTGCGTCTTGAGTGTGCCGCATACTCTCCGTGGACCGGTGTGATGGTCACTCCGGTTAGACGAACCGCGGAGGTGTGCGATGACTCCCCTGAGACGGAAGATGCTCGAGGACATGCGGCTGCGGGAC
>CAIZKT010001046.1:0-2899 GCA_903933565.1 uncultured Victivallales bacterium
CCACCGGCCCTGGAGCCCGCGATGCCAAGCCCCTTCCGGGCAGGTTCGCGGTATCCCCCGAGACGCCTCCAACTTGCCGGCCCTGGAGCCCGCGATGCCAAGCCCGTTCCGGGCAGGTTCGCGGTATCCCCCGAGACGCCTCCCGCTTGCCGCCCTGGAATATGAAACAGCCCTGCCCGCCCAGAAGTGCAGGCTACTCCCCAGCAGATCCCAGGCTAGAGTATGGCTCACCTGTGTGCCTCCATTTCGGGCCGGGCGTAGCGCTGGCGGCTGGCGCCGACCCTCTCGTGAAGGCACGACAGAGACCACCGCGACGAACTGGACTGGGAGAGGATCATGAATCTGAAACGACTGCGCCGAGTGAGGCTTGCGGCCGCCGTAGTCCTGGGAGTGACGGGCGCCGTCGCCCTCGGCGCGCCAACGCTGGAACTGTACGGCGTTCCGACCCTCGACAAGATCACCCCGACCGCGGCTCCCGCCGCTGCCTGGCAGAAAGGCCGGGCCACGGCCGAATGTGCCCGCAACGAGTGGGAAGCCCTCCAGATCGTGGTGCGGAGCTCGGAACCGGTCACCGGTCTGGCCCTGCGCCTGACTGACCTGCGCGGTCCGCCAGGCGGCGCGCTGGCGGTCAAGGACATGCGGCTGCGCCGGGTCGAGTGGGTCGATGTGAATGCGCCCTTTGACCCGGCCACCCCGTCGGAGACGCCTGATCTGCAACCGGATCCGCTCGCGCTGGTGAACCTGGCCACGGATCGCTTCAGCCTGGAACCGGGCCGTAACCTCGTGTTCTGGCTCATGGTGAGCGTGCCCGAGGCCGCGCCCGCCGGGGAGTACACCGGCGAACTTAGCCTGGGGACCGACGCGGCCACCCTGGCGGCGATCCCCGTGTCGTTGCGGGTGCGCAACTACGCCCTGCCGCGGCGCCCCATCCTGCAGAGTATGATCGGCCTGGCCGAGAGCGGTATCTACAAGGCCCATGGCTGCACCACCGCCGCCCAGAAGGAGGCCGTCATCCGCCTCTACTTCGACGAGTACATCCGGGCACGCCTCTCGCCGTTTCTCTACGCCCCGTCAACTATCGCCTTCAATCCCTTGCCCGGCGGCCGCATCAACTGGGAGTTCGCCAAGGGCCCGGATGGCCTGCCCACCGGCGCGGTGACGCTGGATTTCGCCGGCTTTGACCGCGAAGCGGAGACCTACCTCAACCAGCGCCAGGCATTCAGCGCTTTCAATATCGCGCCCTACCTCTGGATCCGCCGGAAACAGGACGGGAAAGAGACGCTCATCCTGCGCCTCACCGACTCCACGAAGACCGCCGTCGAGAGCCCGGACGCCGCGGGCGCGGCCAACCCGGTCTTCGATAAGCTGGTGCTGGCCGTCTTCGGCCAGATCGCGGCCCACTTGGAGCAAAAAGGCTGGCTTGACCGGGCCATCTACTACGTCACCGATGAGCCCGGGGAGGAGGATGTGGCCGCCATCGCCCAGATCTGTCGGCTGGTTCGGCAAGCCGCCCCGCGGCTGCGCACGGCGCTGACCTACGACCCCGCCAACCGACCGCGCCTGGCCGAATTGGTCGACGACCAGGGCCACTCGCTGGTTTCCGTCTGGATTCCGTATTGCACCCTGTACCGCGACGAGGTGGCGGCGCAACAGCGCTCCAGAGGCGCCGAGTATTGGCTCTACGATGTCAAAGACACCTGCCTGATCACGCACGACGGGCAGACCAACCGCGGCATATTCTGGGACGTCTGGCGGCGTGATGCCAAGGGCTACCTGTACTACCTCTCGACCTACTGGGGCCGTGACGTCACGCCCTGGGATCGCCCCAGCTTTCTCCTGCCCGGCGTCTCCTATCAGTACCGCCAAGGCGATGGCTACTTCTTCTACCCACCGCAACGGCGCTACAATCCCGAGCCGCCAGTCCTGGACACGGTGGTCACCAGCATCCGCTGGGAACTCATGCGCGAGGGGGCCGAAGACTACGACACGCTACGACTGCTTGAGGGGCTCACGGCGCAGGCCGAGCAGCGCACCCTGCCCGCCGCCAAGCTCGGACGCGAGGTCCTGGCGCAAGCCCGGACGCTGGCCGAAAGCATGGCGGGAAGTCTCACCGGCGCCGGCATTGGCAACCTCGATTTCGCCGCACGCCAGGAGGCCGCTGGGGCCATTCCCGGCACCGGCTGGAGCTTCAATGCCCAGGAGGGCTGGCTGCACCACCGCGGCGGCCAGCGTGCCGATCTGCCCATCCGTTTTACCGCCAAAGTCCCCGACGGCCGCTACGAACTGATCTTGAACGTCTACTCCGACCGTGACTATCGCGGCCGGCCCTACTCGCGCTTCCTGGTCGACGGGCGGCCCCAGGCCACCCGCGCCACCGCGCTCAAGGGCCCGGTTGACCTCAGCGTCGGAGCGGTGGAGGTCAAGGACGGCGCTTGCGCCTTCACCCTCTCGGCGATCGAGGAAAACAGCGGCGTCATCCTCTACCGGCTCGCCTTGCGCCGGGCCGTGCCAGCGGAGGCCTCGCGCGGGCTGTACCAAATGCGGACCCGCTTGGCCGACGCCATCGAGCAACTCCAGGCCGCGCTGCCATAACCTCAACGACGCCCCCGCGCCCCCGCGCCGTGTCGCCGTTTCGCCGCCTCGCCGTTTCGCCCCCTCGCCGTGTCGCCGCCTCGCCCCCGCGCCGTGTCGCCGTGTCGCCGCCTCGCCGCGGAGCGCTGAAAGCGCGGCCATTCCTCAGCCCAGGGCACCGCCCTGGGAATGGAATCCAAAACGAGATTGAGCCCTGCCGGGGCGGCATACCGACAGTCCATGGGCACCGCGTGGCCAGGTATGGCGCCCCTTCGGGGCTGAGAATCTGGGGTATGCCCGGTACCCAGGGCGGTGCCCTGGGCTGAGG
>CAIZKT010001047.1:0-9491 GCA_903933565.1 uncultured Victivallales bacterium
TCATACTGGCTGCCATCGCCGGTGCGGCCAATGTACATGCCGGTGCGCTTGCGGATATGCTCGACAGCGGAGAGCGTTTGAATCTTGCTTTCGTCGTACTGGTGCTTGGGCGTAGCTGACATGGGCGGGGGTTCGGGGTAGGGGTTAGGTGGTAGGTGGAAGGGGGCCGTGACAGGTGGCAGGTGAGAGGTGTTAGGTGTCAGGTGTTAGGGGGCGCAGGGGCGAACACGCGCCGACCCCACCATTGCGAGGAGGGGGTGGCGCGCTCGTAGAAAGCCGAGATCTTACTTCGCCGGGGCGGCGGCCTGGCGGCGGATGCACTTGATCTCGACCGGTGTGGTCGGCACGTTCTGGAATGAGCCGGCCGTGGCCGTCTCCACGGCCGCGATCTTGTCCACGATGTCCATGCCTTCGGTGACCTTGCCGAACACGGCGTAGCCGTAGCCTTGGGCGTTCTTGGCGGTGTGGTTCAGGAAACCATTGTCCTTGTGATTGATGAAGAACTGGGCTGTGGCGCTATCCACGACCATGGTACGGGCCATGGCCAGCGTGCCGCGGTCGTTCGTGAGCCCGTTATCGGCTTCGTTCTTGACGGGAGCCTGCGTGGCCTTCTGTTTCATCTGGGTGGTGAAGCCGCCGCCCTGGAGCATGAACCCCTTGATCACACGATGGAAGATCGTGCCGTCGTAGAACTTGGCATCCACGTAGGCGAGGAAGTTGCTGACCGAGAGCGGGGCTTTGTCGGCATAGAGTTCGGCGGTGATATTGCCGTGGGTGGTTTCGATCACGATGGTCATAGGGGTCTCCTTGGCGGCCGGAGCCGCGGGTTGTGCCGCGACCGGGACGGTGGACGTCTGGGCGGCGGCGAGGTAACACAGCACAGCAGGGCGCAAAGCAGGTACTTCATGCGGCGTAGACTCCGGTACGGTGCCGACGGCCGTGCGGACCAGCCCGCGCGGCTAGGGCTTCGTATCGCCGGACAGTGTCGTATCTTGCGGCCCCGCTGTCAATAGGGAACCGGGCTGACCAGCCATTCTCAATATGGCACTCAGCGGGTCCGGCGGCCCCGCCCTACCTGCCATAATTCTTCGATTTCACACAGTATTGGTAGGGTGGACCCGCCGGACCCGCCGCCATAAGTCCATAATGAGAATGGCGGGGGGGGCTATTGGAATATCAGTTCATCGAGTTCCGGGACGGTGCCGAAGCTCTGGAGGGCTTCGCCGTAGCGGTAATAGACTTCCAGGCAGAGCGCGCCGATGGAGGTGGTCATGACGCGCGACTGCATCCACTTTTCGCGCTCTGGGTTCCAGCTCCCTTTCTGATGGCCTTGCTTGGACTGGTTGTTCAGCAGGAGTTCGCGCATTAGGCTGTTCCACCAGAGGCGGTATTCACCCCCCATGTTGTGCATGGCATAGGTGGCGTAATACCAGCGGTAGAAGTCCTTCTCCTTCCAGGCGGGCGGCTTGGTTTTGGTGATCTCCGCCGCGCTCTTCAGCAGGGGGTGGTTGACACCCATGCCGTTGAACTGCCGGATGACCATGCCGGCGCAGGTCAGGGCCGGGGTTTCGTTGCCATAATCCAGCGAGGGGTTGTATTCGTACCCCACGGCGCCGCTGGAGTTGCCCATGGCGCCGTTGTGCGTGACTTGATCGAGGTAGGTGACGCCGCGGGAGAAGACCGCATGATCGAACTTGATGTTGGAGAGCTTGGCGGTCTTTAGGGCCTGTAGGAACCAGCTCGTTACGGAGATGTCGCTGGAGGGCGGGTTGGGGGCGTAGCGCCAGCCGCCGTCCTTGCCGGGGGAGCTGACGCAGGCGTCCACGGCCTTGCGGGCAGCCAGGCCGACCTTCTCGTCCGGAGCGCGGCCGAAGGCTTCGCAGATGGCAATGGTGGCGATGGCATGCTCGTACATGTTCTCGCTGAAGAAGCCGGTCTTGGTGTTCTGGACGCCGATTAAGTGTTGCACCGCACGGCGCACGTTGTCGCGATACTCGCCCTTGCGCAGGGTATTGCCGCCGCCCATCAGGGCCAGCGTGGCCAGGGCGGTCGCCGCGCCATCGTTTTTCTGGATGCTTGCGGTGGCTTTGGCGGTGGCATTTGAGCTGTCAAAAGGGGCGCTCTCCGCATCCCAGCGACGGGCATCCCAGTGTCCATCCGGCTCTTGGTGCAGCGCCAGCCAGCGCAGCGCTGCGTCCACGGCGGTCTGGGTTTCGAATCCGGCGCGCTTCATGCCGGAGAGGGAGTTGCCGGTGCCGAAGAGGTTGATGTCCATGGGGCCGAGTTCGCCGATGGTGTCGGCGTTTTGGGGGCCGATTGCGCCCAACTTCACAGTGGTCTTGGACCCCGGCCGTGGGGCTTTGCTGAAGAGTCCGGCGTCCGCCTTGGCCGTGGGGTTGGGCTCCTTGTAGGCGTAGATGTCGGCGGCCGCCTCTGTGAGCACGGCGATGGGCGTCAAGGCCTCCTCCTTGACCGCCGCGGTCTCATCGGCCTTGTCCATGGGTTCTTTGATGTCCAGTTTTTCGAAATCAATCTTGACGTCCTGCACGTCCATGGTCGTACTTTTGACCACCTCTTCCGGGGCGGCCACATCCTTGATAACGGTGGTCATCTGGATGTTGGGCGTCTCGGCCTCCTTTTCGGTCATCTCCGGACGGTCGGGCAGTTCTTGGCGAATGAGGGTTTGCTGGGGGGGCTTGACCTCGACTTTCTCCTTGGGCGGTTCTTTGGGCTCAAACACCATATCCTTTATTTTGTCCAGTTTCTTGGAGTGGTCGTGATAGGCAACCTTCCAGACGGTTGCCGTGGTCAGCACGAGCGCGGCGAGGCCGATGCCGATCAGGATCGACCGCTTGTCGAACATCGAGTCGTGCTCGATCATGCCCGACAGCGGCCGCTGCGCCCCGTTTTGTGGCCCTTGGTTCATGGTGCGCCCTTCCTATTCATTCACTTGCAGACTGGCGGACACCTTGGTGATGCCGGCCTGGGCGCAGCATCCCATCACCTTGGCGATGTGGTCCCACTTGACGTCCTTGTCGCCGCGGATCACGACGGATTGATCTACGTCACGGACCCGGGCGCGGGTCATGTTGATGGTCAGCATGGTGAGCGTCAGCTTCTGGTTTTCCACATGGTAGTAGGCGTTGCCACCGGGCAGGTAGCGCACGTTGACGGTGATGGGGCGCGCCGGGATCTTGACCACCTTGATCTTCGTGCCCATGCTGGGGAGGGCGATGTTAACGTCCTGCTCCAGGGATTCGAGGTAGGACGAGGTGACCAGCAGGAAGAGGATGATGGCGAAGATGGCGTCCACCATGGGCGTCATGTCAATGTGCATGACTTCTTCGGCTTCGTGTTGAAAGCCCATGTTCGGTTCTCCTTAGGCGGCAGGTGTCTGCACGCGGGTGGGGGCAATCGTAATGATGGTACGGCGTTATTCTTCGTCGGCGTCCCGGCGTTGCGAAACCGCCCCGTGCTTGTTCTCCGCCGTGCCGGTGGCGCGCCGGCGCTGGGCCAGCAGGGTCAGGAACCGTTCGTGGATCAGTTCGCACTCGTGGATGATCACGCCCAGTTTCTGGTTAAAGATAAAATAGATGAAGAGGGCCGGGATGGCGACCATGAGGGCTGAGGCCGTGGAGAAGAGCTTCACGCGGATACCGGCCGCGAGGATCGAGGCCTTGGCCGCGCCGCTGGTACCGGCCACGCCCTCGAAGACGAGCACCATGCCGACGATGGTGCCGAGCAGGCCGAGCAGCGGGGCGGCCACGGCGATCAGGTTCATAGCGCGGATCGGGATGCGCAGGCGGTTGATGTGGACCATGGTGGCGACCTCGACGCGGCTGCGGATGTCGGCAATGCTGGAGGTCTCATGGTCCAGGATCATGTGCCGGCAGATGAAGGGGAGCAACCCGCGGTTGGTGCGGGCGAGGTCCTCGAACTTCTTCAGGTCGCCCTGGCGCAGGGCTGCTTCGCTGGCGCTGACGAACTCGGGGGCGCACTGGGTCTTGCGGCGGTAGACCAGGCAGCCGTTGATGCTCAGGATTACCATGATGACGAAGAGCAGGGCGATGGGGTGTAGGAATGGGCCGCCCTGGATGTAGAGGTCCAGCAGGGTGGTGCGGGTGATGATCTGTTGCGGGCCGTTGCCGGCGACCTTGGTCCAGCGGCGCTGGGGGTCGCTCTGGCCGGCGATGCGTGTGACCGTGAAGAGGCCCCCCTTGTCGCTCTGCCGGGGGATGGCCGTGACCTTGAAGGCGGTCTCCTCGTTCTTGTAGAGGTCGCCGACGCTCAGGGTTTTGATGTTGTCGTCGGTCTTGATCGTGAAGAGTTTCCCGTCGCCGGTCTTTTCGCCTCCTTCGCCTTTCAGCAGGGCTTCCACGTTCTCCTTGGCGCCGTCGGCCAAGTCATTCTTGGTGACGCCGGGCAAGGAGTCGTCCAGGGCGACTTCCTTGGCGTCCTTGAGGGCGGGCGTGGCGGCGGCTTTGCCGGCGGCCGGGGTTTGTGCCTGCAGGGTGGCGGCAGCCGCGAGGGTGGCCGCCCAGATTACTGCTGTCGTGATGAATCGCACCTTCATGCCTCTATTCTCCTTTTTCCTTTTCAGCCGGACCATCCGCCACAAAGCGTGTGGTCCGTCCGGTGATTGTTTTTGCGTGGCGGGCTAGCGCCGCGCCTCCATCTCTGCGATCTGGATCTGCCGGCGCAGTTGCTGCACCTGGTCGATCAGGGTTTGATCCGCCTTGGGGAACTGCCGGACCAACTGGTCCAGGAATTCCCGTGCTGCGGCAAAGTTCTTGGTCCCCTTGGCGCAGCGCGCGGCCTCCATCAGCGCCGGTGCCAGCGGATACGCCGCGATGCTTTTGCGCAGCAGGGGGAGGGCACCCTCCTGGTCGGGTGGGGTCTTCTCGCCCAGTTTGCGCACTGCGAGGCGGTAGTAGGCCTCGGCCTTGACGTCCTCAAACGTCTCGGCCTTGGAGAGGTCGATCAGGGTTCGCTCCCCGGTCGCCTCGTTCGTGCCGTTGAGCTGGGACACGGCCTGGTAGAGGTCCATGTGCGACCGGTAGCGCCCTTCCTTGTTCCGGACAAGGTAGTCCTGGTAGGTGCGGGTCACGGCCGGCCAGTTGGCGGTGTCGACGTGGGAGCGGATCAGGTCCAGGTAGATCTCCTCGGCGGCCTTGTAGTCGGGGTGGTCCTTGAGGCTGCGCTCCATGGTGAGCTGGCCGGCGGTGAACAGACCCGTCTTCATCTGGCAGCGTCCCAGCATGAACAGGGCCTCCGCGCGGCTGGGGGACCTCGCCAGGATCGGATCGATGAGGAAGGGCTGCAGGGCGGTGATGCACAGGGGCCATTGTTCCTTCTTCCAGTAGAGGAGGCCGAGCCCGTAGCGGACATCGCCGATGTCGATCTTGTCCGGGAGCGGCATGCGGTAGCCATCCCATTTGCTATTCTTGCGCAGGCGCTGCTCCGGCTTGAGGTAGACGCGGCTGGCGATGTTCGTGACGGTCGCGGCGGTGTTGGTGACGGCGGGCGAGTATTCGTCCAGCAGGGCGGCATAGGCCTCTGCGGCTTCGTTGAACAGTTCGGCCTGCGTGCCATAGTGCCCCATCAGCTGCAGGGCGGCGGCCCGGAACTTCGATTCCCGCATGTCATCCACGTAGATGTTGAAGGCCTTCACCATCGACACGAAGTTCTTGTCGAGCACCAGTTCGCGTCCGAGGGCGTAGGATGCCATGTAGTACATGTCGTCGCGGGGGAAGAGGGGGAAGCCGTCGGCGTTGCGGAGCTTGGGGTTCTCCGGGGCGTAGATCTCTACGAAACTCTGGTACATCTCAGCGGCGCGCTGGTGCTTGTTGATCTCGGCGGAGAGCTGGGCCGCCTTCATGAGGGCCACGCGCACGAAGGGAGCGGCCCGTCCGTCGTGCATCCAGCCGTAGAACCCCGCCTTGAAGGCCTTGGAGCCGAAGTCGAGGGAGGGGTTGACCATGCGCGTCCAGAAGGCGCGGGCCAGTTCGTCCTTCTTGTCGTTCGGGAGTTTGGCCGGGTTCTCGCCGCGATCAATGACATAATAGAGCACTTCCGGGATGCGTGGGTTCAGGTAGTTCTGGTTTTCGATCATCCACGTGCAGGCGGCCAGCGCGTTGCTGCCGTAGGGTTGGGTCGAGGCGCGCCAGCATTGCACCACGCGGTAGCCGCATTCGTAGACCTGGTCCAGCACTTCATCCACGCCTGCGGGCTTCTTCCATAATGCGGAGACGCGGCCGTCCGGGTCCTGCGGAGGGCCGTAGCGCTTGATGAACTCCTTGTAGAGCTTGATAGATTCCTGGTAGCGCTTCTTCATGAAGGCGAGTTCCGCGAGATTAAAACGCGCTTGGCGCACCTCCGGGCCGTTCTCGGGGCCCTTGGCGACGACTTGCTGCATGGTTGCGATCGCGTCATCGGTCAGGTCGTCGCTCCGGATGAGTGGCATCATCTGGCGCAGGAGTTCCGGGGCGGTCCGCTGCGAGCTGGTCGGGTCCTGGCCGGTGAGTTCCAGGAGTTTCTTCTGGGTCTCGAAGGCCTTCTTGTTCTCGGCGCTGTTGGCGTAGAGGAAGGCCAGGGACTGCAGCGCTTCCACGCGGAACAGCGCCTGGGGGGCCTCCTGCAGCGATTGCTCGATCAGTTCGATCCCGGTCTTGAGCTTGGAGGTGCGGGCGGGGTCGGAGGGTTGGGCATAGGCGTAGAGGTTGCCCATGCGCAGGCGCAACACGGGGCGCATCTCTTCCTGGTTGAGCACGTCGCCCGGGTATTTCTTGAGGAGTTCGTTGTACTCGTCAATCAGGATCTGCACGGCGCCCCAGCCGATGCCCTGCCGGTCGGAGACGGAGGCGAACGTCTTCTGGACCTTTTTGTCGAGCAGCAGGAGTTCATACTGCAGGGCGATGAGCGCACCGGGGTTGTCGGCGATCTGCTTGCGGATGTGGGCTAAGTCATCCTCGTTATCAACCTCCAGACCGGCCTTGCCGTCGGCGCTCATCTTGGCCTTGCACTGCATGATCCGGCTCGTCAGGTTCAGCCTGCTCTTCATAGCGCGCAACTGGGCATAGAGGTCGTAGGCGGAGCTCCACTGCTCGCGCTGGTAGAAGTATTCGGCGGCGTAATAGAGGCTCTGCTCGAGGATCAGGACCTGGCGTTCCGACGGGTTGATGCGCGCGACGGAGGCGGCACGGGTGTAGAGGTCGATCGCCCGTTCCATCTTATTGGTTAGCGATTTGCGGCAGATCTGGGCAGCCTCGAAGAGCGACTCGCTGACCATTTCGGCGTTGCGTGCGGCCTGCGGCATGCGCGAAACATCCTCAAGCCGGTCCACGGCGAGTTCCAGCTTGTTGGCTTCGCGGTAGCAGAGGGCCACGATGAGGGCGGCTTCCATGGCCTCCGGGGTTTCCTTGTAGTCGGCGATCACCTGGCGGGAGAGTTCAGCGGCGTTCTTGTAGTCCTTTTTCTCGAAATAGCTGCGGGCCATGCTCACGAAGAGCTCCACCACCTTCGGGTGGGTGGGGTAGCGCTGGGCGAACTCCTCAATGGCGTTCTTGGCCATCTCAGCGTTGCCGGCCTTCAGCCAGACAATCGCCATCTTGTAGGCGGCCTCCTTGGCGTAGATTGAGTTGGCCTTGTTGCGCAGGATGTTGAACAGGATGGCGGCTTCGTCATACTTACCCATGAGGGTCAGGTAGCCGGCGCGGAGGTTCTGAGCCTCGTCCTCGTACAAGGCGGCGCCCTCCTTGAAGAGGAGTTGCAGGGTGTCGGCGGCCTCAGCGTACCGGTTGTTGTGGGCCTGCAGCTTGGCCAGGCGCATGTAGGCGTCGGGGCGGTGCTTCTCGCCGTTCTTGTCGGCGGGGATGGCGACGGACTGCTTCAGGCTGGCCATGGAATCTTCCGACAGCCCCTGGTTCTCCTGCACCAGGGAGAGGCGGTAGAGCACCAGGGAGCGCTGGATGTGCTCCTTGTTTTCAGCGAGGAATTGCTTATAGAGGTCGGCGGCCTGCGTGAGCGCGCCGGCTTTCTCGGCGCTTTCGGCGGCGCTGACCAGTTCCTCCGGCGAGACGGCATAGGCGGCCAGCGGGAGGGCCGCCAGTAGCACGACGGCCAGCCAGGGGCGTGGGAAGAAGGACGGCATGTTCATGGGGAGCGGGCTCCTCCGGTGTTGGTGGCGGCCGGCGAGGCGGCTGCGGGTGTGGCGGCGGGGGGCAGCGGGACGGCGGGTTTGCGCTGCAGGTAGAGCGGTTCCTGCCGGACTAGATCCGCATACGGCGAGACCGGGTAGCGGGTGACGAGTTCGTCGTACCGCTGGAAGGCGGCATCGAGGTTGCCGAGGGTTTTCTGGCAGCGTGCCAGTTCATAGGTGCCCTTGACGGAGGCCTCGACTGACTTGGTGGTGAAGAGGAGGTGCTCGAGGCATTCGCGGGTCTTGTCGAACTCCGCGCGCCCGGCATGGATCAGGGCGGCCTGGTAGAGCGCGTCGCCGGAGAGGTAGGCATCCGGCGAGGACCCGGCCGCGTTAAACTTCTCCAGGGCGGCCACGTTGTTGCTGTCCACCAGGTCCATCCGTCCCAGGAGGTAATAGATCCAAGTGGCGCGGGCCACATCCCCCTGGCTCAGATCGGCGCGCTCGCTGTCCGAGGCCTTTGTATAGAGGGTCATGAACTCGGCCTCGGCCGCCGGGACCGGTTTGCGGGTGCGCGGCGCGGGGAGGAGCGCGTATTCGAGCCAGTAAATCGTCATGGCGTTGATGGTCTGGGCGAGGGGGGCGGTCTCGAGGGTGATGTTCTGGCGGTAGAGGGCGAGCGCGTCCGGTTCGCGCCCCGGCATGCGCAGGTAGGTCTGGGCCAGGGCGCTGCGGATCGGCAGCCAGTCCTGCGGATTCTGCGTGCCGCCGATGGACTGCACGAAGCTGTCCATGGCGTTGGTATAGTTGCACAGGTCGAAGTAGACGCGCCCGATCTCGTAGTCGAGCTGGAAGGGGGCGATCCGGCCGCCGGCGCAGGCCTTGAGCTGTTCGAGCGTCTTGAGCACCTCGCTGTAGTTACGCAGCCCCTTGTAGATCTCCAGCTTCAGCGAGAGGGCATCCACGCGCCGGGGGCTTTGGGGGAAGCGGGTGAGGAGCGTCTGGACGTTCTCCAGCGCCTCGCGCATCAGGTTGTCCTCCTTGTAGACCAGGGCCATGCGGTAGTAGGCCTTCTCGGCCACGCCCTTGTCGCCGTTCTCCGTGCGCAGGTCCAGCCCGTTGGCCACCAGCACCTCGTGGATCAGGTTGAGGCAGGGGACGCCGACGAACGAGGGGCGGTTAATGGAGCGCGCGAACTCCTTGGCCGAGGGGTCGATTAGGATCTCCAGGTTGGTGTGGAACCGGACGAAGGACAGGAACTCCCGGTCGATCGTGGCATCCGTGAACGAGCCGTTCCCCTTGCGGGAGAGGTTGTAGAGCGTATCGTAGCTCAGGCGCGCCTTGAGTTCCTCGA
>CAIZKT010001048.1:0-6113 GCA_903933565.1 uncultured Victivallales bacterium
GAGTCACGTGACCCGTTCTGCTCGCCGGACGCGGAGACGATCGAAACAGAAACCCCTACGGAGCTGACTTGCGCCCTGGTCCGGGTAGCCACTTGCGCCCGGCGGCACTATCTTCTCTGTACTTATGGATGGCACTGATCGAATCAGCTGTGACTACCTCGTCATCGGCTCTGGCTTGGCCGGACTTACCGCCGCCTTGAAGGCAGCCGCCTACGGCAGCGTTGTCGTCGTCACCAAGACCACGGCCGATGAGTGCAACACCAAGTATGCCCAGGGCGGCATCGCTTGCGTCATCACCGAGGAAGACACCTTTGAGTCGCACGTCCAGGACACCCTGAACGCGGGCGCCGGACTGTGCCGACCCGACGTGGTCAGAGACATCGTCCGGGCCGGCCCTGACCGCGTCCGCGACCTGGAGAGCTGGGGCCTGCACTTCACCCGCCGCGGCGACGTGGCCGACGACGTCAACGGCCAGGATGCCGGCGAGTTCGACCTCGGGCGCGAGGGCGGCCACACCCGCCGACGCGTGCTGCACGCCGGAGACATCACCGGCAGAGCCATCGTCGAGGTGCTCATCGCTCGTTGCCGCGAGGTCCCTGCCATCACCGTCCTTGAACACCACTTGGCCGTTGACCTGATCAGCACCCGTCACATCAGTTGGCAGGGTGAGAACTGCTGCCTGGGCGCCTACGTCATGGACCGGCGCAGCGGCCAGATCAAGACCTGCCTCAGCCGCTTCACCGTCCTGGCCACCGGCGGCGCGGCCAAGGTCTACCTCTATACCAGCAACCCCGACGTGGCCACCGGCGATGGCATCGGCCTCGCCTACCGCGCCAGCGCCGATATCCGCAACATGGAGTTCTTCCAGTTCCATCCCACCTGCCTGTGGCACCCGGAGGCCAAGTCGTTCCTCATCAGCGAGGCAGTCCGGGGCGAGGGAGCGGTGCTGAAGGTCAAGCGTCGGGGCGAGTTCGTCGAGTTCATGGAGGCCTATCACCCGATGGGCAGTCTCGCGCCGCGCGACATCGTGGCCCGTGCGATCGACAACGAGCTCAAACGTAGCGGCGAGGCCTGCGCCTACCTGGACATCCGGCACCACCCGGAGAGCTTCCTGAAACGCCGCTTCCCGAACATCTTTGCGGCCTGTGAGCACTTCGGCTTCAACCTGGCCCATGACCTCATCCCGGTCGTGCCCGCGGCGCACTACTGCTGCGGCGGCGTTCGTACCGATGTGAACGGCTGCACGACCGTCGGCCGCCTGTACGCCGTCGGCGAAGTGGGCTGCACCGGCCTGCACGGCGCCAACCGGCTGGCTAGCAACAGCCTGCTCGAAGCCATGGTGGTTGCTCACAACGCCATCGCCCACAGTCGCAGCCAGACCGCGGCCCCCCCCCGATATCGATGCCGCCAGCATCCCCGACTGGTCCCGTGGCAATGCCGTCGATTCCGACGAGCAGATCGTCATCACCCACAATTGGCAGGAAATCCGCCGCCTGATGTGGGATTACGTCGGTATCGTCCGCTCCAACAAACGACTGGAGCGCGCCAAGAACCGTATCCGTCTGATCCGTAAGGAAATCGAGAAGTACTACTGGGACTTCATCCTGACCCCCGACCTGGTCGAACTGCGCAACCTCGCCTCCGTGGCCGAAATCATCATCGACTGCGCCCTGGCCCGCCAGGAGAGCCGAGGCCTGCACTACAACTTGGACTATCCCATGGCGGACCCGGCCTCGCGCGGTCGCGACACCATGCTGCGGCGACCGACCAAGATGGAGATCTGGTGCGAATGAGTGCCACGGCCCCCTTTGCCGACCTGGGGCTAGTGGTCGCCGCCGCTGGATCCGGTAGCCGCTACAGCCTAGCGCGCAGCAAGTTGTTTGAGCCCTTGGGGGGCGAGCCGCTGTTCCTGCGTTCCCTGCGCGTCTTTGCCGCCGTGATCCCCACCGAGCGCATGGTGCTCGTCGTCAACGAGGCCGTGCAAGAGCGCTTCCGCCAGGCTCTCCGGGCTCTCCCTGATGGCCTGCGCATCACGGTCGTGGCCGGAGCCGACACGCGGGCCGGGTCCGTGTGCCGTGGCCTTGAGGCACTGCCGACTGAGCTTAGCCTGGTGGCCGTGCAGGACGCGGCGCGGCCGCTGTCCTCTGTCGATCTGCTCTGCCGTTGCGTCGCCGCCGCACGGCAATACGGCTCCGGCGTCGCGGCACGACACGTCACCGACACGATCAAGCTGGCCGACGCCGCGGGCTGCGTTATCGCCACCCCCGACCGCGCTGCCTTGTGGGCGGCCGAAACCCCGCAGGTCTTCCGACTCGCCGATCTCAAACGTGCCTATGCGGAGGCCCTGCGCTCGGGACGAGACCCCACCGACGAGGCCTCGGCCATCGAAGCGCTGGGGCTGCCGGTACACCTGGTCGAGTCCCTCCTCCCCAACCCGAAGGTGACGCACCGCACCGATGCCGCCATCGTCAGACTCCTGCTCGATCAGGATCCCACGCCTGAGGCCTGAACCATGGACTATCGCCCCATCCTCAGTACCCTCGGCTACGTCCTCTCGCCGGACCGCACCCGCGTCCTCCTGACCCACCGCGTCAGCCGCAGCGGCGATGAACAGTTCGGCAAGTACAACGGCCTGGGCGGCCGCATGGAACCCAGCGAGGGCGTGGCGGACTGCATGCGGCGTGAAATCCGCGAAGAAGCCGGCCTCGAGGTCGTGCGCATGCAGCTCCGTGGCACCATTAACTGGACCGGCTTTGGCAGCTCCGGCCAGGACTGGCTGGGCTTCGTCTTCCTGATCGACAGCTTCAGCGGCACGACGCGGGAGCGCAGCGAGGAAGGACCCCTCTCCTGGGTTGAGCTCGCCCGGATGTCGGAGCTGCCCATGTGGGAGGGCGACCGCCTCTTCCTGCCGCTGGTGTTCGACGGCGACCCGCGCCCCTTCCATGGCTACATGCCCTACGAGGGCGAGCACCCGAAGAGCTGGACCTACCAGCGTTTCTGAATCAGAGTAGGGCGACTCCTGCAAGGAGTGCTCTCCGAGCCAGACCTGAGGGTTCAGCGCCATCGCGGAGGACCATCGAGATGATCATTGGAACCGTGCGCGAAATCAAGAAACATGAGTACCGTGTCGGGCTGACGCCACAGTGTGCCCGGGCTTACTGCGGGCATGGCCACCGCGTGCTGGTCGAACGCGGCGCCGGCGACGCGGCCGGGTTCTGCGACCACGAGTACACCGCAGCCGGGGCGACCGTGGTCGACCGCGCCGCCGAGGTGTGGTCGGCCGTGGACCTGATGGTGAAGGTGAAAGAGCCGCAGGCAACCGAGTTCCCGCACTTTCGGCCGGGGCTGATCCTCTTCACCTATCTGCACTTGGCCGCCGAGCGCGAGGTGACCGCCGCCCTGCTGCAGGCCCGCGTCAGCGGCGTGGCCTATGAAACCATCGAGACCGCCGCCGGACAACTGCCCTGCCTCACGCCCATGAGCCAGATCGCGGGCCGACTGGCGGTGCAGGAGGGGGCCAAGTACCTGGAGAAGCGCTACGGCGGCCGGGGCATCCTGCTGGGCGGCGTGCCCGGCGTGGAACGCGGCAAGGTCGTCATCATCGGCGCCGGAGTCGTCGGCCTCAATGCCTGCAAAATGGCGGTCGGCATGGGCGCCGAAGTCACCGTGCTCGACATCGATGCCCAGCGCTTGGCCTATCTCGATGATATCTTCGCGGGCCGCATCACCACCCTGTACAGCACCCAGGCCAACCTCGAGAGCGTTCTGCGCCAATGCGACCTGCTGATCGGGGCGGTGCTGGTCCACGGCGCCAAAGCCCCCTACCTGGTCACCCGCGCGCAACTGGCCTTGATGAAGCTCGGCGCGGTCGTGGTGGACGTCGCCATCGACCAGGGCGGCTGCCTGGAGACCAGTCGGCCGACCACCCACGACGAGCCGATCTATATCGAGCAGGGCATCGTCCACTACTGCGTCACCAATATGCCGGGAGCGGTGGCTCTCACCTCCACCCGGGCGCTCACCAGCAGCACCCTGCCCTACGGCCTCAAGCTCGCCGACCTGGGCCTGGAGCAGGCGGTGCGCCAGGTCGCGGCTCTGGCCAAGGGCCTCAATACCTACCAAGGCCACTGCGTCTACGCCAGTGTCGCCCAGGCGCTCGGCCTGCCCCATACCCCCCTGGCAACCCTGCTCAACTAAGCCCGAGCCAGCTCCGGGCACTGCCGCCAGCCACCCCTTCGCGCTCGGCGGGAGCGAGTTCGGCGTGCTCCAGTTTCAGCAGCGCCGGGCGTACCTCTTTGAACGGTGCTCCCGAGCCAAAGAGCACCTGCGAGGCGCCCAGAGCCTTGACGATCTGGCTCAGCGTTTGCCCGTAGGCCGAGGGCAGGCGTGAGGTCTCGATGTAGAGGTTCGGGCACAAGGGCTGGCCGGTAGCCGTGACCAGGGCCGTTGCCGGGCCCGCCCATTCGGTCAGCAGCACCCGGGCTTCGGGCACGGCCCGGCACAGTCCGAGGACCTCGCTCAGCGCCGTGGTCTGCTCGGTGTCCAGCCAGTGGCGCTGGCGCACATCGACCACCCGGTGCGGCAGCACCAACGCCATCCCCGCGGCGCTGGCGGCGCGGGCCAGGTCCAGCGCCGGCGTGTCGCTGAGGCGGTAGCCGTGGTACTGCGGCACCAGTCGCAGCGCCCGCAAGCCCAGGCGCTGCACGCAGGTCGCCAGGTCGCGCTCCCAGGCTGCGTAAGTCGGATTCAAGGTCGCCACGCCCACGAAGAAGCCGGCGTGCGCCGCCACGGCGTCGGCGAGTTCAAGGTTGGCGTCGTGGCAGTTCATGTAGAAGAGGCCGTGCGTGTGAGCCACGGCCGCACCCTGGATGCCACGCGCCTCCAGCAGCGCCCGCAACTCGTCGGCGCGCTGGTTGGGAATGCGCCGAAAGGGCCAATGGCCGATGGCCGTGTTGACGTCGAACATGGTTCAGTTCCTCCCCAGCCCAAGAATGCGCTCCGCGTTGCCCTGACAGACGAGCCGCAGTTCCGCGTCCGAGAGTTCGGCCTCGAGCAGTTTGCCGACCCCCTCTTCGAGCGAACCGTCGGTGGCAAACAGCACGCGCTCCACGCCCAGCGCCGCCAGCGTACGCGCCACGATCCCGGCATCGATCACACTGCCGCTGAGATCGAGGTACACCCCGGGGCGGGTCTCCAGCTGCCGCAGATTCCATTCCCAGTCACCGCCACCGCCGATGTGGCCCTGGATCAAGATCGTGCGTGGAAACAGCGCCGCCGCTCGGCAGAAGTGCGCCGCGTGGCTGAGTCGTGGCTGCAGCCGCTGGGTCAAGGAGTCCGTCACCTTCCCGGCATGCATCAGAACCGGTACGCCGATCTCGGCGGCGCACTCCATCACTGCCGTCTGCGCCGGGTCGCAGACCAGGTACTGGTGGTAGAGTTTCACCCCACGCATCCCACCCGCGACGACACAGCGGCGGATCTCCGCCACCGCCTCACGAGCATAACCCGGGTTGACGAAGCAGAAGCCGATAAAGCGGGGGCTCATCTCCATGGCCGCCAGCACGGTGTCATTGGCCCGCCGCACCTCGTCGGGGCTCGGCGAATCGGAGGTCAAGGGCTCCGACACGCAGAGGCGACGAATGCCCAGGCGCGCGGCGCCGTCCAGCAGGGACTGCGCTCGCTCGCGGTCGAGGCGACCGTCCCGGCCACGCGAGACGTGGTTGTGTATGTCGATGCAGTCGATTTCCTCGGGGATTCGCGTTCTCATGGCTTCCTTTGTGCCTCTTGCCCACCCGTACACGCACCGGCACAGCGCCGGAAGGCGGCGGGGTGACGACACCCGGGCGTACTGAATCCGCGCCTGATAACCAACCCCCGTTTCGCCGCAAGGCAAGCACAACCGCGGCGAAAGCTGGGCCGCGACGCCGCTCGCGACAGCGCGCCAACGGCCTGACGCGCCAGGTTGGAAGAAGGTAGGGCGCAGCCCCGGGGCTGTTTCAAGAAACGACCGCCGTCGTCCCGTCGGCAGTGAAAGCGGCGTCGACGGGCCGCGTCCGCAGCCCTCTGCCGCACGCACTCCATATCGCGTGCCGGCCATGTGGAATGCGTGTGGC
>CAIZKT010001049.1:0-4107 GCA_903933565.1 uncultured Victivallales bacterium
CATGGTCCGCCCCTTCAGGGCTCAATCCGCGCTGTGGACGGGTACCCAGGGCGTTGCCCTGGGCGCCCGGAACGCCCCTTTGGGGCTGAATACCACGGCCCATCCTTATTGCACAGGTCGAAAAGTAGGGCGCGACTCCGTTCGCGACACGACGCCAGCGGAGTGGCGTCCTACGTTCTTCGCTTCACCGCCGCGGCGGAGCGGAGGCCAAGATGAAGTTGACGATGGGCTCGGGGTTCTCCAGGCTGTGGGGATGATGCCCACACGCTGGTTTGAGAATCACCTCGATCGTCCCTCCACATGGCGGATAGCGCCGGGCAAGCACCGCGCCGTTCTCCTCGTAGGGCACCACCTCGTCGGCGTCTCCCGCCACCAGCAGTATGGGGACCCCCGCGGCGGCGACCTGCCCGATCTGGTCCATGGCGTTGAGCGGCACATCGTCAAACGCCTCGGCACTGAACGACGGGTACTTTTCCAACAAGGCCTGGAAACCCTCGGCCGGGCTCGCCGCCGCCTTCATCACGGCGAGACTCCTCAGGTCCAGCAGCGGCGCGTCCAGATATAGCAGGCCCACTTTGCCAGGGAATCGCGCGGCATAGTTAAAGGCCGAGAACCCGCCTCGGCTGAAGCCGAACAACGCGGGCAGAGCCGTAAAGCCATGGATGGCTTTGAGATAGCAGTGGAATCGTCCCATGATCTCCACACAGCGGTTCCCACCAAACAACTCGCTCACGTTGTAGTACGCCAGGTGCCAGCCGTGGGCGAGCATGGCAAGATCAGCCTGGGCAAACGCCCCAAAGTACTCCGTTCGCCACACCCACGGCTTACCCTCTGCCACACAAGCCGGAGAAACCAGGACCCCGGCCCTCCCGTCAAACACGAAGTCCTGGCGGGGGTAGGAGTTCCACCGCGTCTGGTCGCCATCGGCAGCCGCTGCGGCAGCCTGGTCATTGTTCTTGGACATTCCAGCTCCTCTCCGTCCTGGGTTTGGGTCTTGGGCGGCGGGGTCCCTCAGCGGGCCACCACCGTGAGATTGTCCAGGTAGAACGAGGTCACGGCGTTGGCGTTGCTCATGAAGCCGGTCCAGGTGAGCGTCTTGAACGCCGAGTTGGCGTACGGGAGGCCCGCAAACGTCCGCGAGGCCTCGCCGGGAACGGTCACGGTCAAGGACCACGTTCCGGTCGAGTCAGCGCCCAGGCCTCCTTCCATTTCGAACCGTACCCACTGTCCCTCCGGCAGGTCCATGCCGGCACCGTTATCCAGCGTCAGGCGTAACTCCCGAATCGCGAGGTGGATGCCAGTCTTGTAGTCGCCTTCGCTGTAATCGCGCCACTCATAGTCGACCATGGACGCTTTCTCCACCCGGAGGTCGAAGCCGCTCGACACGATGCCCTTGACGTGCCGCGTCGCGCAGATGAGGTGCGGCCGCCAGATCCGCTCGAGACCGGGCGCGTCGGTGATCTTCAAACTGTGCTTTCCCGTCGCCGCGGTCTCGTCGGTGACGAGGATGGAGTCGCCCTTGTTCTCGACGTGGAGTTCGAGGCCCCGGGGCGGCGCGCCGGGAGTGTCGCGCTCGAAGGTGAAATTGAGAGGCAGCGGCGGGCGCTCCGGCGGCAGTTCCAGCGGCGGGTAGGTCACGGCCTGCGCTTTCGCGACCCAGGCGGCGTCACCGTAGACGCCAGCCTTCGAGAGGTCGAACGGTTTGAACCCGAGTTCCAGCGCCGGCGAGCCAGGTTGCAGACGGAAATCGCCCTTGGCAGGGTCAACAAACAGCGGATCGGCGACCCGCGAGCCCTCCTCGTGCCCCAGTTGCTGCCAGGCATCAAGCGGCTTGCCGACAAAGCTCACCGCCGCGCCGGCCGCGTTCCACCAGCAGTTGTTGCGGGCGACAAAAGTCACCTTGTCCCACGGCCCCGCCAGCGCCGGACCGGTGGTCCAGTAGATGATGTTATTCTCGAAGGTGAACGATAGGTGGTTCTCCACGCGGGTGGCCTGGACCTGGTGCTGCTTGCTGTTCACCAGGATGTTGTTGCGAACGATGTTCTCCTTGCCGTAGTGCTGGTGGAAACTGCCCGTCTTGGTGTCGTAGACGAGGTTGTTCTCGAAGAGGATGCCGGTGCTGCCCTCATCGGTGTACAGGCCCCAGCCGCCATAGGAGTAGGCGTAGATGTCGTGGAAGATATTGCCGGAGACGACGGTGCCCTCGGAGGGTCCAAGCGTGTAGATGCCGCCCATATCGCTCAGAAGCCCCCAGCCAAGGTGGTGGACATGGTTGAAGGCGAAGGTATTGCGCTTGCAGGTGCTGACGTCGTAGCCCCAGCGCCAGCCGGCCGAGATGCCGGAGTAGAAGAGGTCGGCGATCTCGTTGTGGGTGACCTGGTTGTCGGAGCTGTAGCCAATCCAGACGCCGACGGCACACGGGAAGATCGAGCCACCGTGACGGATGATGTTGTTGTCGACCACGATCCTGCCCGTCGCCTCCGACTCGTCCTTGGCCAGCCCCGCCACGCCGATCCGGACGCCGCCGGCGCCGAAGTCGAACAGGTGACAGCGACGGATCGCGCTGTCCGTGCAGCCCTGGCGGAGCCAGATGGCATAGGTCCCGATGTGCCCGACTTCGCAGTCCTCGAAGGCGAGGTTCCGCCCGCCGTCCGCCATCACCACCGCGTCGATGGGCGCCGCGGCCTGGGCGGGCTCGAAGCCGCCGGGCGGGGTGAGCCACTGGGCGTGATGGAAGGTCAGGCCGCTGAAGGTCAGGTGCTCGACGAACCTCCCGGCCGCGGGCTCGCCCCGGATCACGATAAACTTGTCGATGACCGGCGCAATCACCTCGGCCGTGGCCATGTCCTCCCCGGCAAGCGGTAGGTAGTAGAGCCTGCCGTCGCGCGCCAGGAACCACTCGCCGGGCGCGTCCAGGGCGCCGAGGTAGTTCTCGAAGATGAGGGTTGAGCCCTTACGCCACGGGTTCCAGGGCTTCATCCCCTGACCGCTGGTCACCACCGCGCACTCCGCCGGATCGAGGCTGTCGATGAAGCGGCGCGTGTTGTCCCAATTGTGGTAGACCACCAGGTTGACGTCCTTCAACTCCTCCGCCGAGAGACTGGCGACGGCGGCGAAGTCCTCGGGGCGCAAGCGGACCGTCTGGCGGGCTTGTTTGGGGCGCTGCTTCTCCGCGACCGGAAGGGTCGCCACTTCCTCCACGTCGACCACCTCGAACCAGAACCTATTCGGCGTCCGGGCGCGGACGGCCCGGCGGCCGTTGACAAAGAGTTGCTCGAAGGTCCACTTCCCGGCGGCGACCTCGGGAACCTGGGCGACCCAGAGCCCGTCTTTGGCCGGCTGGAAACCCGTGATGGCGCGCCCGCCGCTGAAGACTGGCTTGGCGCCGGGGGCGGCCTCGTAACGGACCGGTGCCTGCGCGACGCCACCATCCTCAGGCGCCAGCAGGAGCGCTTCGGACATGATGTAATGCCCGGCGGCGACCACGATGCGGGCGGGCTCCGCAGGGGGCCGCCCGCCGCGTTCCCGGCGCAAGGCGTCACGCGCCCCAACAAGCGTGGCAACCGGACCATCGGTCTTCCCGGCGTTGGGCTGGGCCAGTCTTCCCGACCAGTCGTCGTTACCCTGCGGCGAGACGTGGATCACGCACTCGGCCGTGGCCGCCGGAAGTGCAAGGAATAACGACAGGAGAGCGGCATGGGTTACATCGTGCATAGGGCTCCTTTGCGCCTCTTCGCTCCGTCATCAGTCAAGACGATCCCCACAGCCAAGACTCATGGCCGCGCCAGTTGGAATGGTCCTAAGGTCCTCTTCGTTCCGGCCGCCAGGAGCCAGATCCCCGGGTGGTCACAAGTCTCCAGCCACCCGCGGAACGGCCAACTCTCCCAGGCAACGCGCCGTAACGATACCCCGCGGCGCGGCGGATGCAACGGGCGGGTGCCCTCCCCCAGCGGCTTCAAGAAAGCGCGACCTGTGCAATAAGGATGGGCCGAGGTATTCAGCCCCAAAGGGGCGCTCTATACCAGCCCAGGGCAACGCCCTGGGTACCCGTTCACCCCACAGATTGAGCCCTGAAGGGGCGGCCTATGCGACCTCAGCGCGAACCGA